>NZ_JBFUAZ010000164.1:0-7502 GCF_056406035.1 Polaromonas sp. P1_E1_2
CAACTTCATGCTCGGTGAAGACATCGACGCCCTGCGCGACGCCGTGCGCGAATTCGCGCAGGCCGAAATCGCCCCGCGCGCCGCCGAGATCGACCGCAACGACCAGTTCCCGATGGACCTGTGGAAAAAAATGGGCTCGCTCGGCGTGCTCGGCATCACCGTGGGTGAGGAATACGGCGGCGCCAACATGGGCTACCTGGCCCACATGATCGCCATGGAAGAAATCAGCCGCGCCAGCGCCTCGGTGGGCTTGTCCTACGGCGCGCACAGCAACCTCTGCGTCAACCAGATCAAGCGCAACGGCACCGATGAGCAGCGCAAAAAATATTTGCCCAAGCTCATCACGGGCGAGCACGTGGGTGCGCTGGCCATGAGCGAACCCGGCGCCGGCAGCGACGTCATCAGCATGAAGCTCAAGGCCGAAGACAAGGGCGGCTACTACCTGCTCAACGGCAGCAAGATGTGGATCACCAACGGCCCCGATGCCGACACCCTGGTGGTCTATGCCAAGACCGAACCCGAGCTTGGCGCGCGCGGCGTGACCGCCTTCCTGATTGAAAAAGGCATGAAGGGCTTTTCCGTCGCGCAAAAGCTCGACAAGCTCGGCATGCGCGGCAGCCACACCGGCGAGCTCGTCTTCAACAACGTCGAAGTGCCGGCCAGCCAGATCCTCGGCGGCCTCAACAGCGGGGCGAAAGTGCTGATGAGCGGGCTCGACTACGAACGTGCCGTGCTCACCGGCGGGCCACTGGGCATCATGCAGTCCGTCATGGACAACGTCGTGCCCTACATCCACGACCGCAAGCAATTCGGCCAGAGCATCGGCGAGTTCCAGCTCATCCAGGGCAAGGTCGCCGACATGTACACCGTGCTGCAGGCCGGCCGCTCGTTTGCCTACACCGTGGCCAAAAACCTCGACATGCTCGGCACCGACCACGTGCGCCAGGTCCGCAAGGACTGCGCCTCCGTCATCCTCTGGTGCGCCGAAAAAGCCACCTGGATGGCCGGCGAGGGTGTGCAGATCTACGGCGGCAACGGCTACATCAACGAATACCCGCTGGGCCGCCTCTGGCGCGACGCCAAACTCTATGAAATCGGTGCCGGCACCAGCGAAATCCGCCGCATGCTGATTGGACGCGAATTGTTCGCCGAGACCATGTAAGGCCGGTACCCATGCCAGTGATACATCAGACGGCGAGATGGCTCCTTGTGCTCGTGCTTGCCGCGCTTCTCGGTGCGTGCGAAAAAGATGAGCCCCCGCCCTACGCGGCAGTGCCGCAAGCCGACGCTACGTTCGAATGCGGCGTCCCCGAATCTCTGCGGGGAAAGGCCGTGAACGTCTTTCTGGATGCCTCAAGGGTGGGGGAGGTCTCCGAGGAAGCTATGCTCGCCCTGAAGGGCCGTTTCGCGGCCTACGCCGTCGGCCTCACCCTGCGGGACGGCACCACCGTCAGCATCGACCTTGACGAACCCATGGGTTTTACCGCCAAGGGCCTGGCGCATCACACGGGATGTGAGCAGTTCAAGTGGGCAAGCATGGGAAACCTCACGCTGTTTGAATACGCCCATGGCGCCGGAAATCCTTATCCCGCCCAGCAGTTGATGTATTCGCTCGGCCCAACGCCTGACTTCAAGAACCTGCGCCCACTCCTGGCGGGAGGCAAGGGCGTATTCTATGAACGCGAAGGAGACCGCTGCCTGACCGGACTGGTCCAGGGTGACGGTGAAGTGGACAGGTGGTGCTACCAGAGTGGCAAGCTGTACCAGACCCGGAAGATGCTGACCGCCTCGCTCACCGACGGCAAATACCGTTTTGTCTGTGATTTTTCCGGGGAAGGACCTTTGCTGGTCGACGCATCCATCGTGAAAGTCGGGCCGAACCCCGCACCCTCGAACCCGTTCAGCGACAAAGAGCTCGCCACCCTGACCGATAAATGCCTGGGCGAAAAAGCGCTGTTGAAGGCGAGAGCGATCGATGAAACATGACTTTCWGCCGCTTGCCGGACGGCATCCCCGCGGGCAGGYGAAAATACGMCCATGACCACATCGCTCCAAGACCTCTTCGCCCATAACCGCGCCTGGGCCGCGCAGATGGAAGCCGAGCGCCCAGGCTTCTTCACCAGCCTTGTCAAGCAGCAGACGCCCAGGTATATGTGGATAGGCTGCTCTGACAGCCGGGTGCCCGCCAACCAGATCACCGGCCTGGAGCCCGGCGAGGTGTTCGTTCACCGCAACGTCGCCAACATCGTCGTGCACTCTGACCTCAACGCACTCTCGGCCATCCAGTTCGCGGTCGAGCGGCTCAAGGTCAAGGACATCATGGTGGTCGGGCACTACGGCTGCTCGGGCGTGCAGGCCGCGCTGGAAGGCGCGCGCATCGGCCTGGCCGACAACTGGCTTCGCCACATTCAGGATGTGCGCCACCGCCACCGCCAGCTCCTTGACAGCCTGCCCGAAGAGGTGCGCGCCAAAGCCCTTTGCGATATCAACGTCATCGAGCAGGTGGTCAATGTTTCCGTCAGCACCGTGATGGTTGATGCCTGGGCGCGCGGCCAGGAGGTCACCGTGCACGGCTGGGCCTTCGGTGTGCATGACGGTCTGCTGCAGGACCTGCAGATGAGCGTGTCGGCGCCCGACGAGCTCAACAAGTTCTACGGCAAGGCCATCGACCGTGTGTGGGATACCTGGAACGCCCGCGTCGGCGGCGGTGAACAGCAGCAGCTGGTCTGAACGGCGCACAGCAAGCCATGTTCCCCCAGCGCCTGGACTCGAGCATTGCCTACGACATCGCCAAGGCGATGATGGACGGCTTTAACCGCCACTACCAACTGTTCCGAACCGAGTCCGCGCGCGCCAAGCACCGCTTTGAAACGGCAGACTGGCACGGCCAGCAGCGCGCGCAGCGCGAACGCATCGAGTTCTACGACCTGCGCGTGCGCGAAGCGTCCATGCGCCTGGAGCGCGAGTTCAAGGCCGGCGACCAGCCCATGGACGTCTGGCAGCAGGTCAAGCTCCATTACATCGGCCTGCTGGTCAATCACCACCAGCCCGAGCTGGCCGAAACGTTTTTCAATTCGGTCACCACCAAGATCCTGCACCGCAGCTACTTCCAGAACGACTTCATCTTCGTGCGGCCCGCCGTCAGCACCGAATACATCGAGAACGACGAGCTGGTGTCGCAGCCGACCTACCGCGCCTACTACCCCACCCGCGACAACATGCGCGAGGTGCTGCTGCAGCTGGTGCGCGACTTCGACCTGCGCCTGCCGTTTGACAACCTCGAGCGCGACGCGGGTTATGTGCTTGAAGCCATCAGCGGGCGGCTCACCGACGTCAAGCTGCGCGCCAACTTCCAGATCCAGGTACTCACCAGCCTGTTTTTCCGCAACAAGGGCGCGTACGTTGTGGGCAAGATCATCAACGGCTTCAACGAAGTGCCGTTTGCACTGCCGGTGCTGCACAACAAGGCCGGTAAATTGGTCATCGACGCCGCGCTGTTTGGTGAAGATGATTTGCTCATCCTGTTCAGCTTTGCCCGCGCCTACTTCATGGTCGACATGGGCATCCCGTCAGCCTACGTGCAGTTTTTGCGCAGCATGATGCCGCACATGCCGCGCGCTGAAATCTACAACGCGCTGGGCCTGGCCAAGCAGGGCAAGACGCTTTTCTACCGCGACTTTCTGTACCACCTGCGGCACTCCACCGACRAGTTCCGCATTGCGCCCGGCATCAAGGGCATGGTCATGCTGGTGTTCGACTTGCCCTCGTTCCCCTACGTGTTCAAGGTCATCAAGGACTACTACCCGCCGCAAAAAGACACCACGCGCGAGCAGATCAAGGGCAAGTACCTGCTGGTCAAGCAGCATGATCGCGTGGGCCGCATGGCCGACACGCAGGAATACAGCGAAGTGGCCTTTCCGCGCGAACGTTTCAGCGACGAGCTGATCGCCGAGATCGAAAAGTTCGCGCCCAGCCAGCTTGAGATCAGCGACCGCGACGGCGACGGTGCCACCGAAGTCATCATCAAGCATGTCTACATCGAGCGGCGCATGATCCCGCTCAACATCTATTTGCAGGAAGCCTTTGACGCCGGCGTGAAAGAGCCGGCAGCCCAGGACCAGATCGAGCGTGCCGTCGTCGAATACGGCAACGCCATCAAGGACCTGGTGGCCGCCAACATCTTCCCCGGCGACATGCTCTGGAAGAACTTTGGCATCACGCGCCACGGCAAGGTCGTGTTCTACGACTACGACGAGATCGAATACATCACCGACTGCAACTTCCGCAAGGTGCCCGCCGCGCGCAACGAGGAAGAAGAGATGAGCGGCGAGGTCTGGTATACCGTCGGCCCCAAGGACGTGTTCCCCGAAACTTTCGGCCCCTTCCTGCTCGGCAATGACGCGGTGCGCGAAGTCTTCATGAAGCACCACGGCGACCTGCTCGACGCCCATTTCTGGCAAAGCCACCAGGCACGCATCCAGGCCGGCCACGTGCACGACGTATTTCCTTATGAGCGCGAGAAACGCTTTGTCGCGCTGCACAGCCCCGGTGCTCCCCACGATGAAGTCCTCATGCAACTGCCGCCCGAGCCCGTGCTCACAGGCCTGAGCGGCCTGACGCCCTAGAAGATGTTGGCCCCCACGCTTTTCACTTCGCCTTCGGCTCCGTGTAATGCGCGAGGCCTTGCAGGCCGCGGCTCGCGAGACGCTTCGCCTCTGTCGCCCGTCCAAGCCTGCGCAGGCAGGCTTGGAGCCGCGGGCTCCAGCCCCTCGGTGGCGCTGCGGCTGCGGCCCGGCAAAGCCGGTTCCGCGGCCCTGGCTGGMTGGGAGCGCGCTCCACCTTGGCTTTGCTACTTATCCTGCGTCCGTCGCGGCTTGTTGACAGATGCCTCCCGAATTTTTCTTACCTGTTGAAAGGACCTCCTCATGTCTGAATCCATCGTTATCCTTGGCGCAGCCCGCACCCCCATGGGCGGCTTCCAGGGCGACTTCGCCAGCCTGTCGGCCCATGACCTGGGCGGCTACGCCATCAAGGCCGCCATCGAACGTTCCGGCATTGCGCCTGAAAAGGTCGATGAAGTGCTGTTCGGCAACTGTCTGATGGCCGGCCAGGGCCAGGCGCCGGCACGCCAGGCCGGTTTCAAGGGCGGCCTGCCCGCCAGCGTGGGCGCCGTCACGCTGTCCAAAATGTGCGGCTCCGGCATGGAAGCCACCATGCTCGCGCACGACCAGCTCATCGCCGGCAGCCGCGACGTGATGGTTTCCGGCGGCATGGAAAGCATGACCAACGCACCCCACCTGCTGCTCAAGGGCCGCAGCGGCATCCGCATCGGGCACGACCGCATTTATGACCACATGATGCTCGACGGCCTGGAAGACGCTTATGAACCCGGCCGCGCCATGGGCACCTTCGGCGAGCAGTGCGCCGACAAGTACAAGTTCACCCGCGAAGCGCAGGACGCCTTTGCCACCGCCAGCGTGAACCGCGCCAAGGCCGCCACCGAATCCGGTGCCTTCAAGGCCGAAATCACGCCCATCACCGTCAAGGGCCGCAGCGGCGAAACGGTGATCTCTATCGACGAAGGCCCGGGCAAGGTCAAGCTCGACAAGATTCCCACACTCAAGCCTGCCTTCAAGAAAGACGGCACCATCACCGCCGCCTCCAGCTCGTCCATCAACGACGGCGCCGCCGCCCTGGTGCTGGCGCGTGAATCCACCGCCAAAGAACTGGGCGCCACGCCCATCGCGCGCATCCTCGGCCACGCCACGTTTGCGCAAGACCCTGAATGGTTTACCACCGCCCCGGTCGGCGCGGTCAACAAGCTGCTCAAGAAGATCGGCTGGAGCGCCAAAGACGTGGACCTGTGGGAAGTCAATGAAGCTTTCGCCGTGGTGCCCATGGCCGCGATGAAAGAACTCGGCATCAGCCACGACATCGTCAACGTCAACGGCGGCGCCTGCGCGCTGGGCCACCCCATCGGCGCGTCCGGCGCCCGCATCCTGGTCACGCTGATCCACGCGCTCAAGGCCCGCGGCCTGAAGAAAGGCGTTGCCACCTTGTGCATCGGCGGCGGTGAAGGCACGGCCATGGCGATCGAGCTGGTATGACGCAAGAAGCACCACAAACGCTTTCACCCGCTGAGCTCGCCCAGCGCATCGATGCGTTCTGGCTGAAATTCCAGGAGGGCGAGGCGGAGCTTGTCCGCCAGCCGGTACGCGACCAGGTCGAGAGCATCAATGAAGTTCTCGAGGAGTACCTGGAAGGGCTGGCGCTGGAAATGTCGGCTGACGACGGCGACCAGCAGGTCGAACTGATCGCCACCGCGCACGGCAGTACCGAAACCTTTCCGCTGCTGCTGGATTTCGTCAAGCGCGCGCCGCCGCTGAAGCATTACAGCCTCACTGCCTTTCGCGCCCGCACGGAAAGCCCCGACTTCCCCATGCGGATGGACAACTTTGAACTGGCCACCTCCGACGTGCTGATCGGCCACGTCGCCGATGAAGGGCAGGTGGGCATCGAAGTCATGTTTGCGCGTGAACTGCCCAGCGACATGYAGGACCATGCGCGCAACATGACCTTCATCATGCTCGACCATGTGCTGGGCGAGTACGACTTCGCGGTCAAGGTGGGCTTTGTGGATTTCGTCGACGCGTTTTCGGACGAGGTGGCCGGCTCCACGACGCTCGACAAGTTTGGCGCTGTACTCGACGCGTTCTGGACGAATGAACTGGGGCACACAGGCTTGTTCCCGAGCGGCGAACACCGGTGGTCTGTCATGACGGTCGTCTTTGGCAACAACCAGGACGGCGACGAAGAGGGCGACGACGAAGAAGACGACCAGGAGGGTGACAAGGCGATCGTGGCGGTCAACCAGAGCGCCAATGCGATTGCAGCGCGGCCTGACCTGGGCCACGCGATCGAGCTGCGCCTGCCCGTGGATGACCATGCGGCACTGGAGCGTGCCCGCGAAGTCCAGGAGCAGATCGCCACCCGCCTGGAGCTTCAGCATGCCGGCATCCTGTCCCACACCGTGGTCAGGAACGGCCGGCGCCTGGCCAACTATTACGTGGGCGACCTGCCTGCCGCACTCGGCGTGATTGACACCAGCTTGCGCGGCGCATCGTTCGCCGACGTTGAGCTGAGCAATGCGTTCGACCCGTCATGGTCGAAGTACTTCAACTTCGCGGGCTAATCCATGAAAGTCCTCGTCATCGGCGCATCACGCGGCATAGGCCTTGAATTCGTCAGCCAGTACCTGGCGGACGGTGCCAACGTCATAGCCACCGCACGCAACGACGAAGGCCTGCAGCGCCTCAAGGCCCTGGGCGCCAAGGCCTTGCGGCTGGACGTGGCCCAGCCTGCCAGCATCAGCGGCCTGGCCTGGCTGCTGGACGGCGAAGAGATCGACATCGCCCTCTACGTGGCCGGCGTCTTTCCGCAGGGCGATGCACTGACGCCGCCGACGCGCGAGGCGTTTGACCACACCCTGCACACCAATGTGC
>NZ_JBFUAZ010000165.1:0-7458 GCF_056406035.1 Polaromonas sp. P1_E1_2
GCCGGTGACGTCGAGGCAGGGAATGATTCGTTTAGCGAGCATGGAAATCTATGAAGAAGGCGTTGGAACGCCACAGAAGGTGAATGAGAAGTGTGGCCGGCTACAAGGCGGAATCCAGAACAAGGTAAATCACGGCAGGAAGAGTCAGTACGGTGAAAACAGCATATCTGTAAGCCTCGTTCTTTTGCCAGTAGTCGTCAATGTGCTGATGAATATGCCAGTAAACAAAAATCGAGACTGCCAACGCGGCTAATGCGCACAATCCCACAAGACAAGACGCGGTATCAAGCCCGAACCAGATGACGAAACCGGCCAYAAACATGAGAGGAGCGGCAGCCAATAGTGAGACTCCCCAAATAGCCCAAAACCAGTTGGGAGTAACAGGCTTCTCCAATGAAGAAAGTCCTGTCTCAGCCGTTCAGTTCATCGGCCCTGGCCTGGGCTTTCTCAAAATCGAGATCACCGCTGTAGATAGAGCGGCCGCAAATCACGCCCTCCACGCCCTCTTCCTCGACTTCGCAGAGTTTTTCGATGTCAGCCATGTTCGAAAGGCCGCCCGAAGCGATCACGGGAATCGTCAGCGCCTGGGCGAGCTTGACGGTGGCGTCGATGTTGATGCCGGTCAGCATGCCGTCGCGGCCGATATCGGTGTAGATGATGGATTCGACGCCGTAGTCCTGGAATTTCTTGCCGAGATCGATGACCTCGTGGCCGGTCATCTTGCTCCAGCCGTCGGTGGCTACTTTGCCGTCCTTGGCGTCGAGGCCAACGATGATGTGGCCGCCGAACGCGGTGCAGGCGTCCTGCAGGAAGCCGGGGTTCTTTACAGCGGCCGTGCCGATGATGACGTAGCGCAGGCCAGCATCGAGGTAGCGCTCGATGGTGTCCAGGTCACGGATGCCGCCACCCAGCTGCACATCGATCTCGCTGCCGACTTCCGCCAGGATCTGCTTGATGGCTGCCTCGTTGCGGGGCTTGCCTGCGAACGCACCATTCAGGTCCACCAGGTGCAGGCGCCGCGCGCCCTTGTCGACCCAGCTGCGCGCCATGGCGGCCGGGTCTTCGCTGAAGATGGTGGATTGATCCATGTCGCCCTGTTTGAGGCGGACGCAGTGACCGTCTTTCAGGTCAATCGCGGGGATAAGTAGCATGTGCGGTTAAAGACGGTAAAACGGTAAAGTACAAAACGGACGCTCAGGGTAACAAAAAGCCGGACGCCCCGGTACCGGGTCTGACCCAAGGTATTCAGGGATTCCAGTGCAGGAAATTGCGGTACAGGGCCAGCCCATGGTCGGCACTCTTTTCGGGGTGGAACTGGGTGGCAAAAATATTATCGCGTGCAATCGCCGCCGTAAAGCGCGCGCCGTAGTCGGCCTCCCCCGCGATGTGGTGTGCATCCGACGGCCGGGCATAAAAGCTGTGTACAAAATAAAAGTACGCGCCGTCGGGCACGCCAGCCCAGACCGGGTGGGCCCTGGCCGTGCCCGCACCATTTTGGTAAACCTGGTTCCAGCCCATCTGCGGCACCTTGTAACGGCTGCCGTCGGGCTGGATTTTGCCGGCCAGCTCGAATTTGGTGACCTCCCCAGGGATTAATCCGAGGCCGGTGGTACCCACGCCGCCGTCGCCGGGCTGGCCTTCGTCGCTGTGGCTCAGCAGCATCTGCATGCCAACACAAACACCGAACAGCGGCTTGTTGGCCGCAGCGTGCAGCACCGACTCCAGCATGCCGGAATCTGCGAGCTCGCGCATGCAGTCGGCAATGGCGCCCTGGCCAGGCAGCACGATGCGTTCGGCCGACATCACATCTTCGGCCCGGGAGGTGACCAGCACGTCAAAGCCGCTGCCGCCCGCCACATGGCGAACAGCCTGTGACACGGAGTGCAGGTTGCCCATGCCGTAGTCGACCACGGCGACTGTTTTGGGTTTTGCCATTGAAAGTCGAAAGGTAGTTTGCTACGAATTTAATAGCTGCTTGCGCCCGTCACCATTGGTCTGGAGGCAAAAACAGGCATTAAAACAAGGATTGGACGTGTTCCCGGCGTTGAGTGCGAAGGGGTTACAGCGAACCCTTGGTCGATGGAATCACGCCTGCGGCGCGCGGATCGATCTCCAGCGCCATGCGCAGCGCGCGGGCAAATGCCTTGAACACGGTTTCGGCCTGGTGGTGGGCGTTCTCGCCCTTGAGGTTGTCGATGTGCAAGGTCACAAAGGCGTGGTTCACAAAGCCCTGGAAGAATTCGTAGGCGAGCTGGCTGTCGAAGGTGCCGATCATGCCGCTCTTGAAAGGAACATGCATCTCGAGGCCCGGACGGCCCGAAAAATCGACCACCACGCGCGACAGCGCCTCGTCGAGCGGCACATAGGCGTGGCCGTAGCGGCGCAGGCCTTTTTTGTCTCCCACAGCCTTGGCCACGGCCTGGCCCAGCGTAATGCCCACGTCTTCCACCGTGTGGTGGCCGTCAATGTGCAAATCGCCCTTGGCCTGGATGTCGAGGTCGATCAGGCCGTGGCGGGCGATCTGGTCCAGCATGTGGTCGAAAAAGCCTATGCCCGTGGAAAGGCTGGCTTTACCGGTGCCGTCCAGGTTGAGCTTGACGATGATCTGGGTTTCGGCGGTGTTGCGTGAAACCTCGGCAATGCGGGGAGCGTGGGTAGGGGTGGTCATAGGGATTTTTCAAGCGCCGCCAGCATTTGCACGTTCTCGTCCGCGGTGCCGACCGTCAGGCGCAAACAATTGGCCAGCAATGGGTGCATTTTAGAAACGTTTTTGACCAGGACCTTGCGCGATTTCATGCCCTCAAAGGTTTTGGCCGCATCGGGCACCCGCACCAGGATCATGTTGGCGTCGCTTTTCCAGGCTTTGACGCCCTTTGCCTCCATGCCGGCCAGGGCCTCCAGCAACACAGCACGTTGGGCCACCAGCTCCGCGGCCTGCGCGGCGAATTCACCCTGGTGCTCCAGCGCGAACAGCGCGCATTCGTAGTTGAGCACGCTGATGTTGTAGGGCGGGCGCACCTTGTCGATCTCGGCAATCAGCGCTTTCGGGCCCATCATGTAGCCGATGCGCACGCCGGCGAGGCCGAGCTTGCTCAGGGTGCGCATCAGCAGCACATGGCCGTGCCTGGCGATGCGGTCGATGTAGCTTTTGYTGGCAAAGGGCTGGTAGGCCTCGTCCATCACGACCAGGCCACCTTGCTCGCCTACGGCTTCGATGATCTTTTCAATCACCGCGTCGTCCCACAGGTTGGCCGTCGGGTTGTTCGGGTAGGCCAGGTAAATGATCGACGGCTGGTGCTCGGCAATGGCGGCCAGCATGGCGGCTTCGTCGAGCTCGAAGTCGGCCGTCAGCGGCACGTCGATGAATTTGAGGCCCTGCAGCTGCGCGCTCATGGCGTACATCACAAAGCCCGGCAGCGGCGCCAATATGGAGCCCCCTTCCACATCGCAGGCCATGGCCAGCAGCGAGATCAACTCGTCCGAGCCATTGCCCAGCATGATGTCGAAGCCCTCAGGCATCTGCGCATAGTCAGCCAGGGCCTTGCGCAGATCATTCACGCGGCCATCCGGGTAGCGGTTCAACGCCAGCGCGCCCAGTCGCTGGCCCAGATGGGCCTGCAGCGATGCCGGCAGGCGGTGCGGATTTTCCATCGCATCGAGCTTGACCATGCCGGCCGATTCCTGAATCGCATAGGCGTGCATGGACTGCACGTCCTGGCGGATCAGTTTTTTGAGCTTGGGAGCCAGTGAGGCGTCTGACTGTTTCATGATGGGTGAATTGACTCTGTCTGGCGGTATTGTGAGTGCCGGTTCGCTCAGCAGCTGCTTTTCTGCACGAAAGCGGAGCCCGTGGGCATGCTCCTGTTGGCCACGTCTTTGCGGTTCAGCAGCTCCCTGAACATGGGATCTACAAAAAGCTTCACGCATTCGCCGGACCGGAAAGTACCACTCACAGGAAGCGTCAGCGACAAGATGTTTGAAAYGGTCACCACGATGGAGCTGACGTCGCGATTGCCCTGCTGCGCACCAATGGCGTTGGCCAGCATGACGCCAGCAGAGCCCCCTGCAAGCGTCGCGCTACTTTGCTGAACCGAACTCAAACCATAGTAGGGCGAGGCAGACACTTCGGAGACCACTCCTGAAAGCTCAATCGCATTGGGAGGTTTCTCTGAGGGTTGCACCACGGACGCGCAGCCCTGCAATCCTGCCAGCGCAATGCAAGCAGCAACGACAAGATTCAGCGATCTGAAAATGCGGGTCATTTACGATTCAATCGGGTTTGGAAAGCCGCATTTCGGCGGCGCGGGCATGCGCCTGCAGGCCCTCGCCATAAGCAAGTTCTGCGGCGATCTTGCCGAGGACCTGCGCACCGGCTTCGCTGACCTCAATAAGGCTGGAGCGTTTCTGGAAGTCGTAGACACCCAGTGGCGAACTGAAGCGCGCCGTGCCGCTGGTGGGCAGCACGTGGTTGGRGCCSGCGCARTAGTCSCCCAGCGATTCGCTGGTGTAGGCGCCCAGGAAGATGGCGCCGGCGTGCTTGAGCAAGGGCTCCCACTTGTGCGGGTCGCGGCTGGAGACTTCGAGGTGTTCGGGTGCGATGCGGTTGCTGATCTCGCAGGCCTCTTCCATGCTGCGGGTGTGGATCAGTGCACCGCGGCCGGTGAGGGACTTGGCGATGATTTCGGCGCGCGGCATTTCGGACAAAAGGCGGTCGATAGCGGCCTGCACTTCATCGATATACGCGGCGTCGGGGCACAGCAGGATGCTTTGCGCGAGTTCGTCGTGCTCGGCCTGGCTGAACAAGTCCATGGCCACCCAGTCGGCCGACGTGCTGCCGTCAGCCAGCACCAGGATTTCAGACGGGCCGGCAATCATGTCGATGCCCACCGTGCCAAAAACGCGCTTTTTGGCGCTGGCAACATAGGCGTTGCCGGGGCCGGTGATCTTGTCGACCTTGGGCACGGTCTGCGTGCCGTAGGCCAGCGCAGCCACGGCCTGCGCGCCGCCGATGGTGAAGGCGCGGGTGACGCCGGCCACGTAGGCGGCGGCCAGCACGAGCTCATTGCGCTCGCCTTTGCTCGACGCCGCCTGGTCGCCCGAGCCGCCCGTGGCCACGCTGCCGCGCACGGGCGTTGGCACCACCATGATGATCTCTTGCACACCAGCCACGTGGGCGGGGATGGCGTTCATGAGCAAGCTGGAGGGGTAGGCAGCCTTGCCGCCCGGAACGTAAATGCCCACCCGGTCCAGCGGCGTGACCTTCTGGCCCAGCAGCGTGCCGTCTTCGTCGCGATAACTCCAGCTCTCTCCCGATGCCTTCTTCTGTGCCTCGTGGTACTTGCGCACCCGGGCGGCTGCGGCCTGCAGGGCCTCGCGCTGGGCAGCGGGAATGGCATCAAATGCGGCCTTGAAATCCGCCTGCGTCAGTTCCAGCCCAGCCATCGACGCAGCTGACAGGCCATCAAACCGCGCGGTGTATTCCAGCACCGCCGCATCGCCGCGCTGTTGCACATCGGCCAGGATGTCGGCCACGCGCTGCTCGATGGCCGCGTCAGTGTCGGCGGACCAATGCAGCCGCGCCTTGAAATCAGCATCAAAAGTTGCCGAGACCGTTGACAGTCGTGCGGGAGAAGCTATTAATTTCATAGCATCAAGACTCAAGGTGTGGCCGTGGCGGCGGCGAAGGCATCGATCAGCTTGCGGATGGGCTCTTGCTTGAGCTTGAGCGCGGTCTGGTTCACGACGAGGTGCGAGCTGATGTCCATGATGCGTTCGACCTCGACCAGGTGGTTGGCCTTGAGCGTGCTGCCGGTGGAGACCAGATCGACGATCGCGTCGGCCAGGCCTGTAAGCGGTGCGAGCTCCATGCTGCCATAGAGCTTGATCAGGTCGACGTGCACCCCCTTGGTGGCGAAAAAGTCGCGGGCAATCGCCACGTACTTGGTGGCCACTTTCAGGCGCGAGCCCTGGCGCACGGCGGCGGCGTAGTCAAAACCTTCGCGCACCGCCACGCTGATGCGGCATTTGGCGATTTGCAGGTCGAGCGGCTGGTACAGGCCCTGGCTGCCGGATTCGAGCAAAGTGTCTTTGCCGACCACGCCGAGGTCGGCGCCGCCGTACTGCACATAGGTGGGCACGTCGGTGGCACGCACCAGCACCACACGCAGGCCGGGTTGGTTGGTGTCCAGAATCAGCTTGCGGGATTTTTCCGGGTCGTCGAGTACCTCGATGCCGGCGCTTCGCAGCAGCGGCAGGATGTCGTCGAAGATGCGGCCTTTGGATAACGCCAGGGTGATCATGCTTTGACTCGTTCTATGTCGGCACCGATTCCGCGCAGCTTGGCTTCCATCTGGTCATAGCCGCGGTCCAGGTGGTAAATGCGGTCCACCATGGTTTCGCCCTCGGCCACCAGGCCGGCAATTACCAGGCTGGCGGAGGCGCGCAAATCAGTGGCCATCACGGTGGCGCCCGACAGCTTTTCAACACCCTCCATGACCGCGACCTTGCCTTCGATCTGGATCTTGGCGCCCAGGCGCACCATCTCGTTGACGTGCATGAAACGGTTTTCAAAGATTGTCTCCGTCACCGTGCTGCTGCCCTGTGCAATGGCGTTCAGCGCCATGAACTGGGCCTGCATGTCGGTCGGGAAGCCGGGGTATTCAGTCGTGCGGAAGGATTGCGCCTTCATTCGGCCGCTGGCCTGGATGCGGATAAAACCCTCACCCGCAGTCACCACGGCACCGGCTTCACGCAGCTTGTCGATCACGGCATCGAGGTGGTCGGCTCGGCCATGCTTCAAGACAACGTCGCCGCCGGCAGCGGCCACCGCGCACAAAAAGGTCCCGGTTTCAATGCGGTCGGCCACCACCTGGTGGGTGCAGCCATGCAGGCGCTCCACGCCCTGGATACGGATACGGCGCGTGCCGTGACCTTCAATCTTCGCGCCCATCTTGATGAGCATTTCAGCCAGGTCGCCAATCTCGGGCTCCTGTGCGGCGTTCTCCAGGATGGTTTCACCTTCTGCCAGGCTGGCGGCCATCAGGAAGTTTTCAGTGCCGGTCACCGTCACCATGTCGGTGGTGATGCTGGTGCCCTTGAGCCGCTTCTGACCAGCCGGCAGCTTGGCGATCATGTAGCCATGCTCCACGGCGATTTCAGCGCCCATGGCCTGCATGCCCTTGATGTGCTGGTCGACCGGCCGCGAACCAATGGCGCAGCCGCCGGGCAGTGACACAGTCGCTTCGCCAAAGCGCGCCAGCAGCGGGCCGAGGGCCAGCACGGAAGCGCGCATGGTCTTGACGAGCTCATAAGGGGCTTCCGGTGAGCTCAGGYCGCCGGCATTGAGCACCACGGTGCTGGGCACGTCCTGGCTGCGTTCGGCCTGCACGCCCATGTTGCGCACCAGCTTGAGCATGGTGGCCACGTCCTGCAGGCGCGGCACGTTCTGCAGCGTCACCG
>NZ_JBFUAZ010000166.1:0-7424 GCF_056406035.1 Polaromonas sp. P1_E1_2
CTGCTTGGCCACACGGCCGGCCATCAGCCCCAGTGGCATAACCAGCGCCGACACCAGAAGGACCGCGGCAAACAGCCATTGCCCCGCGGGATACGCCCCCAGCCCGGGGAGAAGGCGTGCACCAATGTAAACATGGAGCAGCGCGGTTACAAGCGCCAGCGGCAGGAAGTTCATGAAATGTCCAGGGTAATGACGAGCTGATGAGCCCTGCACATGGGTACGGGCCGTGCGCATTCAATGCCGGGGGCCGCTTAAAGCAGGGCTGCCGCGCCGCACAACCGCAGCCACCCGCGCGCTACAAATTGCCGGCCAGCGTTTCATACGCTCACAAGTGCGACAAAGCGTGCGCGCGAATCAGCCCCTTCGCACGCTACCCTCGGCCATCTTTCTTCGCCCTCATTTTCCGCACCGGTCGCCCGTTGTCCTTCTGCCCATGACTTTCCACCCATGACTGTTGCCATACAGGCCACCACCCCCGCCACCTTCGAAATCAAAAGCGCCAACCTGCCCCTGGTGGCCTTGCTGCTCAAGTCCACCGACCTCGTCGCCCTGGCGCAAGAACTGCAAGCCCGCTTTGGCGACATTCCCGACTTTTTCGACCAGGACGCGCTGATGATCGACCTCTCGCCGCTGCAATCCGCCGCAGTGCGCAGCGGCCGCGCGGTGGGCGACATCGACTTCCCCGCCCTCATCACCCTGCTGGGCAGCTACCAGCTGGTGCCGCTTTCCGTGAAGGGCGGCAACCCCGCGCAAATGGCGGCCGCCCTGCAAGCCGGGCTGCTGCCCGTGCCCGACGCCCACCTGCTGCCCGACCGCCCCGCTGCGGCAGCACCGGTGCAGCAGCAACAGCCAGCACCGCCCGTGGTGGTGGCCGCGCCCGCCGCCGCCCCGCTGGGCGCCCTGGTGGTCGACAAACCCCTGCGCTCAGGCCAGCAGGTGTATGCACGCGGCCGCGACCTGGTGGTGCTGGCCATGGTCAACGCCGGCGCCGAAGTCATTGCCGACGGCCACATCCATGTGTATGCGCCGCTGCGCGGCAAGGCCATGGCCGGCGCGCGCGGCAACACCGAGGCACGCATTTTTTCGCTGGCGCTGGAAGCCGAGCTGATTTCGATTGCCGGCGTGTACCGCACCGCTGAACACCCGCTGCCCGAAGGCCTGGCAGGCCAGCCCACGCAGGTGCGGCTCGTTCCCGCAGAAGAAGGCCAGGAAGGCGACCGTCTCGTCATGAATGTGTTGGCCGCATAGACATGGCCCCCACTCTTTTCACTTCGCCTGCGGCCCGGCAAAGCCGGTTCCGCAGCCCCGGCTGAAATATCTATCGCTTTCAAAAGGACTTTTATCTGATGGCAAAAATCATTGTGGTCACCTCCGGCAAGGGCGGCGTGGGCAAAACCACCACCAGTGCCAGCTTTGCAACCGGCCTTGCCTTGCGCGGGCACAAAACCGCGGTCATCGACTTCGACGTGGGCCTGCGCAACCTCGACCTCATCATGGGCTGCGAGCGCCGCGTGGTGTACGACCTCATCAACGTTATTCAGGGTGAAGCCACGCTCAACCAGGCGCTCATCAAAGACAAACAGTGCCACAACCTCTTTGTGCTGGCCGCCTCGCAAACGCGCGACAAGGACGCCCTGACAAAAGCCGGCGTCGAGAAAGTGCTGAAAGACCTGGGCGAGATGGACTTCGAGTACATCGTCTGCGACTCCCCCGCCGGCATTGAAACCGGCGCGCTCATGGCCATGCACTTTGCCGACGAAGCCCTCATCGTCACCAACCCCGAGGTCTCCTCGGTGCGCGACTCCGACCGCATCCTCGGCATGCTTTCAAGCAAAACCAAACGCGCCATCGACGGCGGCGACGCCATCAAGGAGCATTTGCTCATCACCCGCTACAACCCCGGCCGCGTCGACCAGGGGCAGATGCTCTCGCTGGAAGACATCCAGGACATCCTGCGCATCAAGCTCATCGGCGTGATCCCCGAATCCGAATCCGTGCTGCAGGCCTCCAACCAGGGCGTGCCGGCCGTGCACATGAACGGCAGCGATGTGTCGGAAGCCTACAAGGACGTGGTCGACCGTTTCCTCGGCGACAAGGACAAGCCCATGCGTTTCATCGACGCGCAAAAACCCGGCCTCTTCAAGCGCTGGTTCGGGGGGAAATAAAACGATGGCGTCCTTCCTGTCCTTTTTTCTCGGCGAAAAGAAAAAAACTGCCAACGTCGCCAAGGAGCGGCTGCAGATCATCCTGGCGCACGAACGCACARGGCGCGGCCATGAGCCCGACTACCTGCCCGCGCTGCAGCGCGACCTCATCGCCGTGATCGCCAAGTACATCCGCATCGACCCGCACGACATCAAGCTGCACCTGGAGCGCCAGGACAACCTGGACGTGCTGGAAGTGAAGATCGAGCTGCCCGACAAGAAGGAAAAATCCGGCGCCTCAGCCGCCGCAGCCCGCAAATAGAGCACGCCAGAAAACCCGCCGCGCCTGCCCTGCAATTGACAAAAGGCAAGCCCGCCAACACAACTCAGGGCTATCATCATTCGATGTTGATCGGGACCTTCGGCGCTGCGCGTGACATGACGCGCCTGGCAGAAATCGCCGGCGTGCTGGTTCGCCACGGCTTTGGCGACAGCGTGCGCCGTCTCGGCCTGGCCGACAGGCTTGAACGCGCGGGCCATGCGCTGCATTGGGACGGCGTGGCCGACCTCGCCCGCATCAGCCCCGCCGAGCAGGTGCGTCTGGCCATGGAAGAGCTGGGCCCCACCTTTGTCAAGCTCGGGCAAGTGCTCGCCGGGCGCGCGGATCTCTTCGGCCCCGAATGGATCACCGAGTTCGAAAAACTCCACAGCCACGTGCCGCCCGTGCCGCTGGCCCTCCTGCTGCCGCAGCTGCGCGAAGACCTGGGCGGCGAGCCCGAAACCGTCTTCGCCCGCTTTGACGCCACGCCGCTGGCGGCCGCCTCCATAGCGCAGGTGCATCGCGCGCAGCTGCACGACGGCACAGAAGTCATCGTCAAGATCCGCCGCCCCGGCATCACCGAAGTCATCGAAGCCGACCTGCGCCTGATGGAGCGTCTGGCCTCCATGGCCGAGGCAGAGCTGCCCGCACTCAAACCCTACCGGCCGCGCCAGCTGGTGCGCGAGCTCGCCAAGTCGCTGCACCGTGAGCTCGACCTGGCCGCCGAATGCCGCCATGCCGAGCGCATCGCCGTCAACATGGCGCCGCTGCCCTATGTCGTGATCCCGCGCGTGCACTGGGCCCACACCGGCCCGCGCGTCAATGTGCAAGACCTGGTCGAAGGCGTGCCCGGCAGCGCACTGGAGCAGCTCACGCCCGAGGCCGGTTTTGACCGCGGCGAACTGGCCCGCCGCGGCGCCCGCGCCGTGCTGAAAATGATTGTGGAAGACGGCCTCTTTCACGCCGACCCGCATCCCGGCAATGTGTTTTACCTGCCCGGCAACGGCATCGCCTTTATTGATTTCGGCATGGTCGGGCACTTGACCGCGCGGCGGCGGGAAGAGCTGCTGCAGCTGCTGCTGGGCCTGGTCGAGCGCCAGCCGCAAGCCGTGGCCGACGTGCTGCTCGACTGGACCGGCGACGAGCATGGCGTCAACCTGTCGCAGCTTGAGTCCGAAATCGAAACCTTCGTCGACCAGTACCACGGCACGCCGCTGGCCCAGCTCAGCCTGGGGCAAATGCTGTCCGATGTCACCGCCATCCTGCGCGAGCACCACCTGGGCCTGCCGCCTGACCTGGCGCTGCTGATCAAGGCCTTCATCTCGCTCGAAGGGATGGGCCGCGGGCTGGACCCGGGCTTTCACATGGCCACTGAAGCCACGCCACTGCTGCGGCAAGTGGTGCGCGCCCGCTACCAGCCCAAGGCCCTGGCCACCCGGAGCTGGCAAACCTTCAGCCGCGCGCTGGCCCTGGCCGGGCAGCTGCCGCATGATCTGTCGCGCCTGCTGCGCAACGCGCGCCGCGGCCGCGTGCACGTGGGCATAGAGCTGGCCCACCTTAAGCGCGTGGGCGACCAGTTGGACCGCGCCGCCAACCGGCTGGCTATGGCGCTGGTGATCGCCGCGCTCATCATCGGCTCGTCCATCGTCATGACGGTGAAGGGCGGGCCCACGCTGTTTGGCCTGCCGGCCTTCGGCTTTCTGGGTTTTACGGGCGCCATGGCCGGCGGCATATGGCTGGTGCGCGCTATCTGGCGCAGCAGCCGCAGCAGCAACGGCGTTGAAGAGGACTGAGGGCCCGGGCTGAAACTACAAACTACAGCTTGAGCTGCGCCGGCAAATACTTCGCCATCAAGTCGTCGTAATACGGCTTGAGTTCGGCCAGTACCGGCGGCCTGTCGTTCTTGGAATAGAGATCGTAGGGGTTGAACTTCTGCACCCATTCCAGGTGCGCCGCGTCCTGCGCGTCCGTCAGGTGGCCGTACTGGCCCTCACGGTGCCAGGCGTAGAAGGAGTGGTAGCGAATCATGTACAGCGCCGGCATCGGCAAATGCGACTTCAGCAGCTGGTACAGGTATTCGTCATGGCCCCAGGACATGTGCACCGCGTCCAGCCCGCAGCCGGGTGCATACACGCCGTACTCGCTGTTGTAACGCGCGTCACGGCTGTCGGGGTTCAGGTCAAAGTATTCGGGGTAAACGATGCGGTCTGAAAACCTGCAACCCACCGGAAAGGTGTCGCCCACCACGGCCCACTGCGGCTCGCCGAACAGGCACAGCACCTTGCCCAGGTCGTGAATAAAACCCGTCAGCACAAACCAGTCGGGGTGGCCGTCGGCGCGAATCGCCTCGGCGGTTTGCARCAGGTGGCTGATTTGCGGCAGCTCGATGTCCGGGTCCGACTCATCGACCAGCGTGTTGAGAAATTCCAGCGCCGCCCAAGGCGTCATCTCGCGCTGCGAAAACGCCAGCCACTCGGCTTTTTTGCGCTGCACAAAATCGTAGGTCTGGTTCTGGTGGTTGTTGCGGTAGAAGGTGCGCACCCTGTCCAGGCCGGGTTGTGCGTAGTCGCGGTAAGCCGCGCGGTCAGGTTCACTGGCCAGCAAGGGTGTTGCCGGGGCGTTGGGGGTGGTTTGCGGCATGACGGCGTTCATCGTGCCATTGTAGGAAGCCCGGCCCCTGCGTGCAAACCCGGCTGTCGCGGCGGTTTGCCGGGGTTATATTGGGCCCGACCTCGATCCCCCGCCAGCCACCGCCCGAAAGGCTTTATGCGCCGCAGACATTTCCAGCACTTTGTTGCCACGGGCCTTCTTTTCGCGTCAGCCCTGCTGGCCGGCGCCGTCCACGCGCAAGACGGCAACCCCAAAATCGGCGTGCTGATGCTGCACGGCAAAAACCCCGGCAGCAACAACGACCCCAACATGAGCCGCATCAAGCCCGTGCTGGAAGGCGCAGGCATGCTGGTGCTGTTTCCCGACATGCCCTGGTCGCGCGGCCGCTATATCGACGGCAACTGGGACAAGGCCATGGCCGAGATGGCCGGTCACGTCAAAACCCTGCGCAGCCAGGGCGCCACGAAAATCGTGATTGCAGGCCACAGCCTGGGCGTGCCCGCCGCCATGAGTTTTGCCGCGCGCGGCGGCGACGTGCAGGCACTGGTGCTGCTGGCGCCCGGCCATGTGCCGGCGCGCTACTACGCATCGCCGCAAAGCAAGGTCGTGCGCGACAGCGTGAACGAAGCCCGCGCACTGGTTGCCGCAGGCAAGGGCGATTCGCGTGAACGCTTTTCCGACATCAACCAGGGCAAGCAGCTGAGCGTGACGGCCACCGCGAAAGACTACCTCAGCTATTTCGACCCCGAGTCCGATGCCGACATGGGCGTCACCGCCCCGCGCATCCCGGCCGGCACCCCCGTGCTGACAGTGGTGGGCGAAGACGACGGCATCAGCAAATACGCCCGTCCCTACTTTGCCGACAAGCTGCCCGCCAACCCCAAAAGCCAGTACCTCGAAGTCAAGGCCAACCACCTCACCACGCCAGTCGTGGCCAGCGAGGCGATGGTGCAGTGGATCAAAACCGCGACGGCACCATGACGCGCCGGCACGCCAGCAGCGTCAACCGCCAATGCTATTATTTTAATAGCTGCTCGCGCACGACCTGATTGGGTTTCGGCCCTGCTTTCTTTAAACAAATCCCGGAACGTCCTTACAGGAACCCCACCATGACACCGCATTCATCCGCACGGCGCCTATGGCTGCGCCACGCATTGCCGGCCTTCCTGTTGCTGAGCATGGCTATGGCCGGCAACGCCCAGGCGCAAGGTGCGCCCCGCGTGGTCGACATTCCCACCCGACCCGGCGTCACCCAGCGCTTTGTCTACATCGCGCCCACCGCCCCAAACGCCACGCCCAAGGCCTCCGTCATCCTGCTGGCCGGCGGCCATGGCGGGCTGCAGGTTAACGACAGCGGCGGCTACGGTTGGGGCGGCGGCAACTTCGTCGTGCGCACGCGCCAGCAGTTTGCCGACGCCGGTTTTGCGGTGGCGGTGATTGATGCGCCGTCAGACAAACAGTCGCCCCCGTTTCTGTCGGGCAACCGGCAAAAGCCCGAACACACCGCCGACGTGCTGGCCGTCATCGCCTGGCTGAAGCAGCAGTCGCCGGTGCCCGTCTGGCTGGTGGGCACCAGCCGCGGCACCCAGTCAGCCGGCTACATCGCCACCGAGGCGGCGCCGGCGCAGGGCGGCCCTGATGGCATCGTGCTCACGTCCACCATCCTGACCGACCCGAACGGCCGCGCTGTGCCCAAAATGCCGATGGAGAAACTGGCGATTCCGGTGCTGGTGGTGCACCACGAACAAGACGGCTGCAAGCTCTGCGCCTTCAGTGACATGCCGCAGCTGATGGAAAAACTGGCCAAGACGCCGAAGGCCGAGCTGCTGACCTTCACCGGCGGCCAAAGCCGGGGCGACCCCTGCGAAGCCATGGCGTACCACGGCTATAACGGGCTGGAGGCCGACGTGGTCGGCAAGATCGGCCGCTGGATGGCCGCGGCAAAGCCCTAGCGCGCTACGACCGCCTGGGCCGCATTCAAGCCTGTTCGGGCTTGTCCAGCAGCTTGTCGTTCGGGCAGTTGCCTGCGGCGGTGTGGTTGAGTGACAAGCTCACCCCCGCCCGCTTCTGCACGGTGTCTACCGCATCCGGGTCAGGCGCCACGCTCCAGGCCATGGCGGTGGTCAGCACCACCAACGAAGGAATGGCCCGCAAATAGCGCGGGTGAAACAGGAAGTCGGCGATCTTTTTCATGGCGGCCTTTCTTGGCGATGTCTGCAGGTGGTTGCCCCGCAGAAAAAAACAAGCGTTCATCCTGCGCCGCCAAACTTAGAGCCATGCGTCTGCCATGTTGCGGTTTGTAAGGAAATGCCTCAACGGCAGGTAAAGACGCGCACAGCGCCGCTGTCAAA
>NZ_JBFUAZ010000167.1:0-7407 GCF_056406035.1 Polaromonas sp. P1_E1_2
GCCAAGGCTTGTTCCGCGGTCGGCATCGTCATGATGGTCCTGCCACTGGTCGACAACGGCAGCCTGGCGACACGCGCTCAGGAAGACCGACTGGTCTCCGTGCTGCAGGCTCACGCCCCGCTGCTGGCCGAACTTGGCGTGCAGGTGGTCTTTGAGTCGGATTTCGGGCCGTCCGAGCTCGCACGTTTCATCGACCGGCTCGATCCAGCATTGTTTGGCGTGAACTACGACATTGGCAACAGCGCTGGGCTCGGCATGCGGCCTGCCGACGAAATCGCGGCCTACGGCCATCGCATCGTCAACGTGCATATCAAAGATCGCGTGCTCGGCGGTACCACGGTGCCACTTGGCACAGGCAGCGCTGATTTCGAAACTGTTTTTTCGGCACTCGCAAAAGTTGACTACAAAGGCAATTACATCCTGCAAACCGCCCGGGCACATGACGGCGACCATGCGGGCGCGCTTTGCCGCTACCGCGACATGGCTGTCAACTGGATAGCACGCCATGGAGCTTGAACTCAACGGCAAAACAGCCCTGGTCACCGGTTCCTCACGCGGAATCGGCCGGGCCATTGCCGAGGCGCTGCAAGCCGAGGGCTGTAGGGTCGCGATAAACGGACGCGACGCCGATGCCTTGAAGTTGGCATCTATGACCCTGAAATCCGCGGCGGCTGTCGCGGGCGATGTCTCCGACGCAGGCCAGGCACGACAGGTTGTCGATGAAGCGACCCGGGCGCTCGGCAGGCTCGACATTCTGGTTTGCAATGTCGGTAGCGGCCGTTCGGTGGCACCAGGCCTGGAGACTCCCGAGGAATGGCAACGCGTGTTCGCACTAAACCTCTGGAGCGTCACCCATACGGTCGAGGCAGCGCGTACCGCGCTCGCCGCTTCGCGCGGCGCTGTGATCTGCATCTCGTCGATCTGCGGGCTCGAGGTCATTCCGGGTGCACCGGTTACCTATTCTGCTGCCAAAGCCGCATTGCACGCCTACGTGCGCGGCATTGCCCGACCACTCGGCGCCCAGGGTGTGCGCATCAATGCGATAGCACCCGGCAACATTCTGTTTGACGGCTCCGTGTGGGACAGAAAACTGGCAGCCGATGCAAATGGCGTGCAGTCAATGCTGGCCGCCAACGTCGCACTGGCGCGCCTCGGTACGCCGCAGGACATCGGTCAACTGGCGGCGTACCTCGCCTCACCACGCTCGGGTTTTGCAACCGGTGCAGTCTGGACACTCGACGGCGGCCAGGTCCGCGCATAGCGGCAACTCGAAGGAACACCCATGACTACCGCATTCAAAAAGTTCGATCTCACGGGAAAAACCGCGCTGATCACGGGTGCCGCAGGCTTGCTCGGCCGGCAACACGCTGCGGCCCTGCTCGAAAGCGGCGCGAGCGTGGTGCTTACCGACATCGGCGAGGACGCACTCGCGTCGGCTAGGGAATTTCTCGCGGGCACAGCGGAAATCGACCGCATCCACACGGCGATCCTCGATGTTTCGAACCCGGAAGCGGTCGCCGCGCTATCCGCGCGACTCGCGGCTGCCGGACAACGGATAGACATTTTGGTCAACAACGCGGCGATTGACCCCAAGGTTACGGCTGGCGCCGGCATGGTCGAAAGCTCTCGTCTCGAGAACTTTCCGATCGATCAATGGAATCTGCAARTCGCGGTCGGGCTGACCGGCGCGTTCCTGTGCAGCCAGGTCTTCGGCACTGCGATGGCCGCYGACGRCAARGGCGGCGTAATCCTGAACATCGCRTCAGACCTTTCGGTGTTCTCGCCGGACCARCGCCTGTATCGMAAACCGGGACTGCCCGAGCATCTGCARCCCGTCAAACCGGTTACTTACTCCGTCATCAAGGCTGGCCTGATCGGCTTGACGCGTTACCTCGCAACCTACTGGCCAGAACAGGGCGTGCGCGCCAATGCAATTTCTCCGGGCGGTGTGTTCAATGGCCAGGGCGAAGAGTTCGTGACCCGGCTCAGCGCATTGATCCCGTTGGGCCGCATGGCGGCTGGCGACGAGTACCGTGCCGCCGTGCAATTCCTCTGTTCGGACGCCTCTTCGTATATGAATGGCCAAAATATCGTGATGGACGGAGGAAGGTCGGTCTGGTAGCAGCGTCCCACGGGCCGTTCAGCGCTGCGATGGCATCAACCACCAACCCCCATCACCACTCTCACCGGCTTTRCACACGTATGGTTTATTTCTCAATCGACAACGACCATCACACCAACCTGGCGTTGTCGATCATAGAAGAGAATCGGCTTCCCAAGTCCGGCGTGACGTTCATTTCACACCGGTCACCGCGCAACCAGTTGGCAGGGTCGCTAGGCTTCGCTCTTGAGCCGGTGGACGTCCATCCGCTATGTTCCGGCCTCAGCTTCAAGAATCCAATAAGTTACTTGAAGGCATATTTTCACCAGATACGGCTAAAGCACCGCTTTCAGTTCCGGTCGGGAGACTTGCTTGTCATCACAACGGAATATGAAATCAACAACGCATTTCTAGCCGCGCAGATGCGGCACGCTGGTGGACAGGTTTATCTCTACGACGAAGGCATTGGGTTTTATTTCAACAACAGCAGCTTCCACGACCGGCATCTTTCGTGGACCGACCGGTTATTCCTGGTCCTTTACAACTTTGCCTTCAAGGCATTGGGTATACCGGCCTATGCCAAAAAAGGATTCGAAGGCCGGATGTATGTCCGAATACGCGAGAAATACCTCAATGCCATCTATTCGAGAATGCGCCTGCCTATCGATCGGCCCGTGGAGATTCGCGGTTATCGGCATTTTTTGGTGTCCGAACAGTCGTTTTTGCCAAAGAATGATCAGGTTGCGATCTTCTTCGCCAACAATCTCGACGCTTTTGGCCTGAAAACCGAAGAGCTTGCAATCTCCGCAGAAGCCCTGCGCGTGTTGGCCGCAGCTTTTTCGGAGGTTCACCTGAAAATTCACCCGGGAGATTGGGCCGCTCAAAACGAAGTGTGCAGCTTCTACACTGCGCTGGCTGCTCAGCATTCCAATATTCATCTCATCGATAACGCGATCTCCAGCAACACTGCCATGGAGCAAATAAGGCCTGGGGTTGTCGTTGGAACCATGGGCGCGGCGATGTTCGATGCTTTCTTTTTCGGCTGTCAGCCGATTTTCCTATTTCATCTGCTGCCATCCGTCAGAGAATTCGGCGTCTGCAACTTCACCTTGGATGGCTTGGGCTACCGCTACATCGCGAATCTGCGGGAAATTGACCCGGGATACAAGTCCGGCGTGAACATTTCCTCGTTACTCTACGACGGCCCGCAGACCTGGAATTCGAACGTGGAAACGCCGGCTTCGCAGACTTAGCCAGTCATGAGACACCCATGCTCAAACATCTGATCAAACAAATTCTGCCGCCCATTCTTTTCGTATTGGCGCGCGGAGCCTTGCAGCGGCTGAAGCCGGAACGACCGATTTATGACGGCCTCTATCGGGATGCAGCGGAGCTACAGCCGTCAAATGACAATCCATTCGAGCACCCGAACTGGATTTCTTATGTTTCCGAAAGGGCTCACTCCCGCGTCGRCGGTGTCAGTCACCAAGACATGAACGAGATGTGCCTTTCGCTGATCGCATCGATCGCGCCCGCCGGTGATCACGCAGCCTCTTGTCGCATCGTCGATTTCGGTGGCGGCGTGGGTATGTATTGGCCGGCCCTGAAAACGCAAAATAAAGGGGGCAGGCAGCTTGATTTCACGGTCGTCGACAGCTCCGCCAACTGCGCACTCGGAACCAGGTTGTTCGGCGCAGATGGCGTGTCTTTTTCAACTGATTTTGAATCGCTGTTGACACACAGCGCCAAGATAGACGTACTTAACGTTTCAAGTACGCTCCAGTATTGTCTAGATTACGAAGCAACGCTGGCACTGCTGTGTCGCAGCCAGGCCAGGTTCATCATCGTATCCCGCCATCCGGCCCCCGGGGGCAATCAGCCTGTGGCCTACACCATGCAAAACGTCACGACCGTCAAAGGTTTTTGCGGGCGGATCCCGGTTGTATTGCTCAGCGTCGAACGGCTGGCTCAACTGATGCGCGGCCAGGGCTATGAGATGATTGCGGACTACTACAGTAACGCCGATTCCGGCAAATACTGGAAGAACGGCAAGAAGGCGATTCCAGAAGAATTCTCCCAAATTGTCGATCACGCCCTGGTTTTTCAGAAGCAACCGGGGCCACCTGCCGGCGATGCATCTGCGACTTCCGTCGTTGCTCTATGACCGGGAATAGAACGTGCTTGTAATCATCTTCGGGCGTGCCGCCCAATTCATCCTGCTCCTTTTGGTCATGCGGGTGGCTACGACTTATTTGCCACCTAGCGAAATGGGCCGTCTCTCGCTGATCACCGCCGCCACAGCCTTTTTTGCGCTTTTCCTCGTCAACCCGATTGGTATGTTCATCAATCGGAGGTTTCACGCCTGGGATGAACTCGGCCGCGCCAAACACTACCTCAAGCTGCACTGGATCTATCTTCTTGGTGTCTGCCTGTTCGCGGCGCTGACGCTCGGCGTGCTCAACAAAATCCACGCCTTCGGCTTCCAGTTCAATACCGCGTGGCTGCTGGTGCTGGTCTGTGGCTCGCTGTTGTTCAACACGATCAACCAGACCGCAATCCCATCGCTGAACCTGCTGGAGTTGCGCGGGCGTTTTATCGTCCTCACGCTCGCAACAATCGGCGTGGGCCTGGCGAGCGCCTATGCGCTGGTCGAATCCTTCGCACCGACAGCTGAATACTGGTTGCTCGGCTTGCTGATCGGCCAGACGGTGTTCGCGATCATTGGCGTCAAGTTGTTTTTCGACAAACTCAGCCCGGAGCAGCCCGCAGACAAACTGTCGCGCTCGCACCTCAAGCTGCTGTTCGACTTCGCCTGGCCGGTTGCAATCTCGGTCGGGTTTAATTGGCTGCAGACGCAAGGCTACCGCTTTTTCGTCGCCGACTCGCTGGGCTTGGCCGCACTCGGCCTGTTTGTCGCAGGCTACGGAATCAGCGCAGGGCTGATGGCCGCGTTCGAATCGGTGCTGACAACCTACTTCCAGCCGCGTTTCTACAAGCGGGTCAGCACCAGCACGATCGAGGAACAGTCCGCCGCCTGGAATAAATATGCTGGCGCGATCCTGCCCTCGCTGATGCTCGTAACCTTTTTGTTGATCAGTCTGGCGCCGGAGTTGACGCGATTCATGGTGGGCCCGGCATACCAATCGGCATCGCAGTTCGTGATCTGGGGCGTCCTGGCAGAAGGTGCACGCGTTGTTGCTGGCGTCTACAGCATGTCGGCCCACGCCAAGATGAAGACCCGTCTGCTGCTGCTGCCGAACCTGCTCGGCGCGGTCATCTGCATCGTGCTGATCAAGTTTCTGGCGCCTGGCATGGGTGCGCATGGCGTGGGTCTGGCGCGCTCGCTGGCCGGCGTCGGCATGTTGGTCGCCATGCACTACCTGATGATCGTCGCGCTCGACATGCGGCTGCCATTGCGTATGCTGTTCAAAGGCACCGCAATGGGCGCTGGCCTGATGCTGCTTGCGACGGCCGGCCGGTGGGCCATGAACAGCCAGGGCATCATTGCGGCGGGTGTGTTGATCGTTGTCACCGGGCTGGCCTTTCTGCCGATGTTCTACTGGCTGCTTTATCCATATTTGCCAAGGCACGACAAAGTTTCATGAAAATCCTCCTTGTTTGCATGTCGTATGACTATGGAGACCCGACGCGCGGTCATTCGTACGAGTACTACAATTTTTACCAGAGCCTGCTGGCGCTCGGACACGAGGTCGTGTTGTTTGACTACATGACCGAGATTCAGCACCTGGGCAAGCCAGCCATGAACCGCAAGCTGCTCGAGGTCGCGGCGGCGTCCAGGCCTGACTTCGCGATGTTCTCGCTTTACACCGATCAGTTCGAGCCGGACACGATCAAGGCGATGAAACAGCTCACATGCACACTGTGCTTTTTTCACGACGACACCTGGCGCGTCGAATTTTCCCGCTACTGGGCGCCACAGTTCGATTTCTTCACAACACCCGACGTATATGGTGAGCGGAAATACCGAGCATTGGGCCWGGAAAATGTGATCTATTTCCCGTTCGGCTGCAACAACAGCATTTACCGAAAAGCGTCTGTCGAAAAAATATACGACGTGTCGTTTGTAGGTGCCTGGCACCCCTATCGCGAATGGCTCATCAATCGCCTGCGCAGAGCGGGGTTCAATGTCAAAGTTGCCGGGTACCGCTGGCCAGGCGGCATCGTGTCGCACGAGGAGATGGTCCAGCTGTTCAATGAAAGCCGCATCAACCTGAATATGTCGAACTCGACCTCCTGGGACGCGCGTTACCTGCTGTCGTCCCCGCGCGGTCTGGTCAATCGCATCCGCTCGCCGAAGTCCGTCGAACAGATCAAGGCCCGTCATTTCGAGATTAACGGCACTGGCGGGTTTCAGCTCTCGTACTACGTTGAGGGACTGGAACGGCACTACGGTATAGGCACAGAGATCGCCATCTACCTGGACCCCGACGACCTTCAGCAAAAGGTTGCGCTTTATCTTGCAGAGACTGCACTGCGAGAAAGCATCGCCGATGCCGGTTATGCCCGGACTCTTGCGGAGCACACCTTCGGCCACCGCTTTCGACACGCGTTCGCCAGGATGGGACTCATCGATGCCTGACAATACACTGCCACTGGTCTGCATCTGCATCCCGACTTATAACGCGGAAAAAACCGTCGCAGCCACTTTGCATTCGGTGCTAAACCAGAGTTACGGGAACCTCAAAATTCACGTGGTCGACAATCATTCGACCGACAGCACGATCGCAGTTGTCGAAGGATTTTCTGACAGCCGCATCACGCTCTACCGCAACGCGGTCAATATCGGTGGCGAAGGCAATTTCAATCGTTGCATCGAACTGGCAACGGGGAAATACACCGCGATTTACCATGCGGACGATATCTACGAATCAGATATGGTCGCGTCACAGGTCGCATTTCTCGAGGCGCACCCACAAGCCGGAGCAGCGTTTACACAAGCACTGCTGATCGATGAGGACAACCGCCTCATCGGTGCGATCCAACAGCCCCCCGAATTGGCGGCCACTGGCCCGCTGCATCATTTTCCTGAGGTCTTCAGGGCGATTCTCAAGCACTCCAATTTCCTGATCTGTCCCAGCGTGATGGCGCGCACCAACGTTTATCAGCAGAACATCAAGAGCTGGCGTGGGGAACTGTTCGGCCCGAGCGGCGACCTTGACGTCTGGCTCAGGATGCTGCAGCTTGGGCCCGTCGGAATACTGCCGGGAGCGACCATGCGATACCGCATCAGCAGCAGCCAGTGGTCGGCAAATGTGCGCCTTGATACGCGCCGTGCGGCTTTTTTC
>NZ_JBFUAZ010000168.1:0-7384 GCF_056406035.1 Polaromonas sp. P1_E1_2
CTGAAGGCGAATATCGTGGCGCGTGGCGCGAAGGCCGCTCCATGACCGTGGCCGACGCCGCCCCCGTGCTGGAGCTTGCGGGCATCCACAAACAGTTCGCGGGTATTCCGGCCTTGCAGGATGTGCGTTTGCGCCTGTATCCCGGTGAAATCCATGCCTTGATGGGGCAAAACGGCGCCGGCAAGTCCACGCTCATCAAGGTGTTGACAGGCGTGCTGGAAGCCAGCGGCGGTCAGATGCGACTTGCCGGAAAACCGGTATGGCCGGACTCTCCCCTGGCCGCGCAGCGGCTGGGTATCAGCACGGTCTACCAGGAAGTCAATCTCTGCCCCAACCTGTCGGTAGCGGAAAACATCTTCGCGGGCCGCTATCCGCGGTACGGGTTTGCGCAGGGGTCTCGCATCGACTGGACCACCGTGAACCGCCGTGCGCGCGAACTGGTCGCGCGCATGGGCCTGGACATCGACGTCACGCGCCTGTTGTCCAGCTACCCGGTCGCCGTGCAGCAACTGGTGGCCATCGCGCGCGCCATCGGCATTGAATCCAAAGTGCTGATCCTCGACGAGCCAACCTCCAGCCTCGACGATGACGAGGTGCAAAAACTCTTTGAGGTGCTGCGTCGCTTGCGTGGCGAGGGGCTGGCCATTGTTTTTGTCACTCATTTCCTCAACCAGGTGTATGCGGTGTCGGATCGCATCACCGTTCTGCGCAACGGCRGTTGGGTCGGCGAGTGGCGTGCCAGTGAACTGGGGCCGCAGGCACTGATCGCGGCCATGCTGGGCCGGGAACTGGCCGCGCAATCCGCCACCGCCGCCGTGCCTCCGGAATTTGACGATGCTGCGCCGGCGCTTTTGCAAGCTGAAGGTCTGGGCCAGGCCGGTCAGTTGCAGCCTGTGGACCTGCGCGTGCGTGCCGGCGAGGTCGTGGGCCTGGCCGGGCTGCTGGGCTCGGGCCGCACTGAACTGGCGCGCCTGCTGTTCGGCCTGGAGACGCCGGACCGCGGCATGCTCAGAATCGACGGCGAGGCGGTCACGTTTTCCAATCCCGCCGAGGCGATCCGGCAGGGCCTCGCCCTATGTCCCGAGGAGCGCAAGACCGATGGCATCGTGGCCGAGCTCTCAGTCCGGGAAAACATCGTACTGGCGCTGCAGGCCCGCATGGGCATGCGCCGTTTTCTGTCGCGTGCCGAACAAACCGCATTGGCCGAACGCTTTGTTCAGACGATGGGCATTAAGACCGCGAGTGTGGACACCCCCATAGGCCTGCTGTCGGGCGGCAACCAGCAAAAGGCCATGATCGCGCGCTGGCTCGCGACCGAGCCGCGCCTGCTGATCCTGGACGAACCCACGCGCGGCGTCGACGTGGCCGCGAAGCAGGAAATCATGGAGCAGATCCTGCGCCTGGCAGAAGCCGGTATGGCCGTGATTTTCATCTCTTCCGAAATGAGCGAAGTGGTTCGCGTGGCGCATCGCATTGTGGTGCTGCGTGACCGCCGCAAGGTGGGTGAGTTGCCGGCAGGCAGCAGCGAAGACACCGTCTATGAACTGATTGCAGCTGAACATGCCTGAAGAGAAACACCACCCCTCGCCTCTGGCCACTGCCATGAGGCACCGCCTGGCCTGGCCGCTCATCACGCTGTTCCTGCTGCTGGCTGTGAACACAGCGTTTAACGCCAGTTTCCTGCACGTCGAGTGGCGTGACGGTCATTTGTACGGCAGCCTGATCGATATTCTCAACCGTGCCGCGCCGCTGGTGCTGGTGTCGCTCGGCATGACGTTGGTGATCGCCACCCGCGGCATCGACATTTCCGTGGGCGCCGTGGTGGCCATTGCTGCCGCAGTGGCCGCCTGGATGATTGGCGGGTCGGTGGCAGGGAGCGTGAGCCGTTTCCCGATGCCGCTGGCAATTCTGGCGGCATTGGCCGTCGCGCTGCTGTGCGGGCTGTGGAACGGGCTGCTGGTCGCCAGGGTGGGCATGCAACCGATCATCGCCACACTGATCCTCATGGTGGCAGGCCGGGGCATCGCGCAGCTGATCACCGGCGGGCAGATCATCACCATCTATTACGCGCCGTTCTTCTTCCTGGGCAGTGGCTACCTGCTGGGCTTGCCGTTCTCGCTTTTTATCGTGGCCGTAGTCTTTGCGCTGCTATATCTGGCGGTGACGCGCACGGCCCTCGGGCTGTTCATCCAGGCTGTGGGCATCAACCCGACTGCGGCACGCGTTGCCGGTGTGCAGGCCCGGCGTCTGATGGTTGCGGCCTATGCCTTCTGCGGCTTCTGCGCGGGCATCGCGGGCTTGTTGATCAGCTCCAACGTCAAAAGCGCCGACGGCAACAATGCGGGCCAGTTGCTTGAGCTTGATGCCATCCTGGCCGTGACGCTGGGCGGTACCGCCCTCACCGGTGGGCGTTTCAGCCTCGTGGGCAGTGTCATCGGTGCGCTGATCATCCAGACCCTGACTTACGCCATCTACTCGCTGGGTGTGCCGCCCGAGATCAATCTGGTGGTCAAAGCTGTGGTGGTATTTGTGGTCATGCTGCTGCAATCGGCTGAATTCCGGGCCGAGATCGGTATCTGGATGCGGCGGCCGGCCGCGCGGGGAATGCGGCCATGAGCACAATCGTCACCCAGCCTCCCGTAGAGGAGGCCGCCGCCAGCCAACGGGCACCTGCTGCGCCGGCTTCAGGTTTTAATCCCAAATACCTGCCGCTGGCGGCCACCATATCGCTCTTCATCGCCATGGCGACCATGGGTTCGGTGCTCTACAGCGGGTTCTTTTCGGCTCAGGTGTTCCTCAACCTGCTGATCGACAACGCCTTTCTGGTCATCATCGCCGTGGGCATGACGTTTGTCATCCTGTCGGGCGGTATCGACCTGTCCGTCGGCTCCGTGGTGGCGCTGACCACCATGGTGTCTGCCGCGCTGGTGGAGCACCATGGCTGGAGTCCAGCTGCGGTKATTCCGCTGGTGCTCCTTATGGGCACGGCGTTCGGCGCCTTCATGGGTTTTCTGATTGAGCGTTTTCGCCTGCAGCCTTTCATCGTGACGCTGGCCGGCATGTTTCTGGCGCGCGGCCTGTGCTACCTGATTAGTGTCGACTCCATCAGCATCACCAACGAGTTTTACTCGGAGGTCTCGCAGCTGCGCATTCCCTTGTGGGAAGACGCCTCCCTCTCAATCAGTGCCGTGATCGCCATTGCGGTGCTGCTGGCGGCAGTGTTCATTGCACACTGCACTCCCTTTGGCCGCGCGGTGTATGCCGTCGGCGGCAACGAGCAGTCGGCACTGCTGATGGGCTTGCCGGTGCGCCGCACGCTGGTGGGGGTTTACACGCTATCGGGCTTTTGCTCGGCGCTGGCCGGTGTGGTCTTCACCTTCTACATGCTTTCGGGCTACGGCTTGCACGCCACCGGCATGGAGCTTGACGCCATTGCCGCCGTGGTGATCGGCGGCACCTTGCTCAGCGGCGGCGTGGGTTATGTGGYCGGTACCCTGTTCGGGGTGTTGATGCTCGGCATCATCCAGACCCTGATCTCTTTTGACGGCTCTTTGAGTTCCTGGTGGACGCGCATTGTCGTCGGCGTGTTGCTGTTTGTTTTTTGCCTCCTGCAACGGCTGCTGGCAAATCGCACACCCAAATCTTCCTGAAACCTTAATGGCCAGACCATCATGACAAGCACCAAACGAAAACTACGTTCCACCGAGTGGTTCGGCACGGCCGACAAAAACGGCTTCATGTACCGCAGCTGGATGAAGAACCAGGGCATTCCCGACCATGAGTTCGACGGCCGCCCCATCATCGGCATCTGCAATACCTGGTCGGAGCTCACGCCTTGCAATGCCCACTTCCGCAAGATCGCCGAGCATGTGAAGCGCGGCATTTCAGAGGCGGGTGGCTTTCCGGTCGAGTTCCCGGTGTTCTCGAACGGCGAGTCGAACCTGCGGCCCACCGCCATGCTCACACGCAACCTTGCCAGCATGGACGTGGAAGAAGCGATTCGCGGCAATCCCATCGACGCCGTGGTGCTGCTCACCGGTTGCGACAAGACCACGCCCGCACTGCTGATGGGTGCTGCAAGTTGCGACATTCCGGCCATCGTGGTGACCGGCGGGCCCATGCTCAACGGCAAGCTTGAAGGCAAAAACATCGGCTCGGGGACGGCAGTGTGGCAGCTGCACGAGTCGCTGAAAGCGGGYGAAATCCAGCTGCACCAGTTCCTGGCGGCCGAGGGCGGCATGTCGCGTTCGGCCGGCACCTGCAACACCATGGGAACAGCCTCCACCATGGCCTGCATGGCCGAAGCGCTGGGTACTTCGCTGCCGCACAACGCCGCCATTCCCGCGGTGGATGCACGCCGCTATGTGCTGGCGCAAATGTCGGGCGCGCGGGCTGTCGAGATGGCGCGCGAAGGCCTCACGCTGTCGAAAATCCTCACACGCGAAGCCTTCGAAAATGCGATTCGCGTCAAYGCCGCCATTGGCGGCTCCACCAACGCAGTGATTCACCTCAAGGCGATTGCGGGCCGYATTGGTGTGCAGCTGGACCTGGAAGACTGGACRCGKATTGGCCGCAAYACGCCCACCCTCGTTGACCTGCAGCCTTCCGGCCGTTTCCTGATGGAAGAGTTCTACTACGCCGGCGGCCTGCCCGCCGTGTTGCGCCGYCTGGGTGAAAACAGCYTGCTGCCGCATCCCAATGCGCTCACCGTCAATGGCCGGTCGATATGGGACAACGTGCGCGAGGCGCCGCAGTACAACGACGAGGTGATCCGCCCCCTCGACAACCCCTTGATCGCCGACGGCGGTATCTGCATCCTGCGCGGCAACCTGGCGCCGCGCGGCGCCGTGCTCAAGCCCTCTGCGGCCTCGCCCGAACTGCTCAAGCACCGCGGCCGCGCGGTCGTATTCGAGAACCTCGAGCACTACAAGGAGCGCATCGTCGACGAGAACCTCGACATCGATGCCAGCTGCGTGATGGTGATGAAGAACTGCGGCCCCAAGGGCTACCCCGGCATGGCCGAAGTCGGCAACATGGGCCTGCCGCCCAAGCTGCTGCGCCAGGGCGTCAAGGACATGGTGCGCATCTCGGACGCACGCATGAGCGGCACCGCTTACGGCACCGTTGTGCTGCATGTGGCGCCAGAAGCGGCGGCCGGCGGGCCGCTGGCCGCGGTACGCGACGGCGACTGGATCGAGCTCGACTGCGATGCGGGCCGCCTGCACCTGGACATCAGCGATGCCGAACTGGCTGAACGCCTTGCCGCCCTGCAGAAGGCCCCTGCAGGCATGCGTGGCGGCTACCAGCGCCTGTATGTCGACCACGTGCTGCAAGCCGACGAGGGTTGCGACTTCGATTTTCTGGTCGGCTGCCGCGGCTCCGAAGTTCCCCGGCACTCCCATTAAATCGCGCAAGCAGTGAATTACTGAACTTTATTCAACCTGATCCAGTCCCCATGAACACGCTCCGCCAGCCGCGTTACCGCGGTATCTTCCCCGTTGCCCCCACCACGTTCACCGAAACCGGCGAGCTTGACCTTGAAAGCCAGAAGCGCTGCATCGACTTCATGATCGACGCCGGCTCAGACGGCATCTGCATCCTGGCCAACTTCTCCGAGCAATTCGTGCTTTCGGACGAAGAGCGTGAAACCCTGACCCGTACCGTCCTCGAACATGTGGCTGGCCGCGTGCCGGTGATCGTGACCACCACCCACTACGGCACGAAGGTTTGCGCCGAACGCAGCCGCCGGGCGCAGGACATGGGCGCCGCCATGCTGATGGTCATGCCGCCGTATCACGGGGCTACCTTTCGCGTGAGCGAGCCGCAGATTTACGAGTTTTATGCGCGGCTGTCGGATGCGGTCAACATTCCCATCATGATCCAGGATGCGCCCGCCAGCGGCACTGTGCTTTCAGCCTGCTTCCTCGCGCGTATGGCCCGTGAGATTGAACACGTCGCCTATTTCAAGATCGAAACCGCCGGTGCAGCCTCCAAACTGCGCGAACTGATCCGTTTGGGAGGTGACTCGGTGGAAGGGCCATGGGACGGCGAAGAGGCCATCACGCTGTTGCCCGACCTCGATGCCGGCGCCACCGGCTCCATGACCGGCGGCGGCTACCCCGACGGCATTCGTCCGATCATCGAGGCGCACCGCGCCGGCGACCATGACAAGGCCTATGCCCTTTACCAGCAATGGCTGCCGCTGATCAATTATGAAAACCGCCAGGCGGGGCTGCTGGCCGCCAAGACCTTGATGAAGGAAGGCGGCGTGATCGCCTGCGAAGCACCGCGTCATCCTTTTCCGGCCATGCACCCGGACACGCGCGCCGGGCTGCTGGCAACCGCCAGCCGGCTTGATCCGCTTGTGCTGCGCTGGGGGCGGTAAGCAGGGCACGCCGCGGGGTAATGCCCCGCACATTGCTCCTTTTTTGATAGCTTCTCGCGCCCGCTGGTTAACGGCTCCAGGCGTTTTTATGCCTTGGGCGACGTTCCGGAGCCGATCTGACGCGCGAGATGCACCTGGTGCAGCGTTATTTTCCGCACCTCGGCCTGGCTGGTTTCGATATGGGCCCGCAGCAGCATGGCGGCCTGGTCGCCACGCTTGGCGCGCACCGCCTTGAGAATCTTGGCGTGCTCTTCATAGGTCGCGTCAATGCGCGGCTGCTTGATGAAGTCAAGCCGGCGAATGATGCGGATGCGGTCAGTCACATCGCGGTGCACCCGGGACATTTCGGCATTGCCGGCGGCCGCCACCAGCGCACAATGAAACGCCTCGTCCCACTGTGCAACCTGCACCATGTCGGTACTGCGTTGAGCTAGCGGCGCCAGCCAGATGGCCGCCAGTTCATCGAGTAGCGCCGTGTCCACCGTCTGGCTGCCGCTGCACAGGCGCTGCACGGCCGTGGTTTCCAGCACCATGCGCAGATCGTAGAGCTGCTCGAACTTGTCGAAATCAAAGGGCAGCACGCGCCAGCCACTGCGAAACAGCACCTCGACGAATCCCTCCTGCTGCAGGCGAAACAGGGCCTGGCGCACCGGTGTACGCGAGACACCCAGGCGCTCGCTGACCTCGCTTTCGGTGAAGCGGTCGCCGGGCACCAGCTTGAATTCGGCGATGTCGCGCTTGAGTTCGGCATAGGCTTGCTCGGCGCGCGAATGAAWGGCGCTGCCGGCAACAGGCGGGGCGGCGTGCGTGCGGCTCATGCCAGCAGACTCACGTGGGCGGCTACCACACGCCAGCCATCCGGCGTGCGCAACCAGGTCTGGCTTTGGCGCCCGGTCCTATCGCTGCCTACACGTGCAAACTCTGTGTTGGCCGTGGCGAAGTCGCGTCCGTATGTTGTGATGACTGTGGCGCGCAAGGTACGCGCGAGCCCTTGTGGGG
>NZ_JBFUAZ010000169.1:0-7321 GCF_056406035.1 Polaromonas sp. P1_E1_2
GCCCTGGCCGGTGCAGCATTGGCGGCCGACATCGAAACCACACCAGCTAAAAACGCCCAGGTTGACGACTTCGCGGCGGGTAAAAAAGCCATCAGCGCCAAGAACTGGTCGGAGGCCGTGAGCAGCTTTAACAAGGTGGTGGCCAAGGACCCGAAAAATGCCGACGCCTACAACTACCTCGGCTATTCCAACCGCTGGATGGGCAAGTACGACGATGCCTTTGCCGCTTACGGCAAGGCGCTGGCGCTGGACCCCAAGCACAAGGGCGCGCTGGAATACTCGGGCATTGCCTACCTGAAGACCAACCAGAAAGCCCAGGCCGACGCGCAGCTGGCCAAGCTGCAGGCGATTTGCGCGACCTGTGAAGAAACCCGCGACCTGGCCAAGGCCGTGGCCGAGTACAAGCCGGCCGCCAAGTAAGCCGCCCTTGAACACCACCATTGCGGCGCGGCATGCGCTGCAATGGTTTCCTGTTGCCACTCACCTCCCGGCGCACACAGAGCGGGTCTCTGGGTGCGCGACCTCTGATGATCTGAAAGAAAACAATGACTGACGCTGATCGCATCAAATACCTGCGCATTGCCCTGGTGCTGATAGGGGTGACGTTCACTTTCGGCTTGTGGCCGCTCACCATCGTCTGGCCTTCAGGCTGGTCGTGGCATGCGGAAGGGCGTTCGTATTACCTGGAGATGATCCTCGCCCTTTATGCGACGCTGGGGATATTCCTCATGCTCGCCGCCCGTAACCCTCTCTTGCACCGCAGCCTCATCTGGTTTACCGTCTGGTCCAGCATTGCACACGGCGGGGTGATGGCAGTGCAGTCGTTTCAGGGCCACCACAACATGGGGCACCTCTGGGGTGATGTCCTGGCGCTGTTCGCGGTGGCGGCTGTGCTGGCATTGCTGACTCCCCGCGAAGCTTAAGCCGAAAGAAATCCCATGCCCAAGCTAACACGCCCTGCCTTCCGGATGCTGCCAACTGCTCTGTTTTTCATAGCTGCTTGCGCACTACCCATATGGGCTGCAGCCGGAAACATTTCCATTCAAGTGCTCGACAAGGAAGGCAAGCCGGCGCCGGACGCCGTAGTCGTCGTGGTGCCTTCCGCCAAAACCGGGGCGCCCCAAAGCCCTTTGCCCGCCCAGGTGACGATCTACCAGGAAAAGATGCGTTTTGTACCGGCCGTCAGCGTGGTGGCGCTGGGCGCCAAGGCCCAGTTCGTCAACAACGATCCGTGGGAACACCATGTGCGCGGCTCGGCCGCCGGCGCAGCGCAGTTCAACGCAACGCCGGGCGAGGGGTTCGAGCTGCGGCTCGACGGCAAGCCCGAAGGCAAACCCGCCAAAACCGCTGACGCCACTTTCAACAAGGCCGGCGCCGTGCTGCTGGGCTGCCACATTCACGGCTCCATGCGCGGCCATGTCTATGTGAGCGAATCGCCCTGGGCCGTGCTGACAGGCGCCGACGGCGTAGCGCAGGTCGAGCAGTTGCCCGAAGGCGCTGCGCAGATCAAGGTCTGGCATGCCGACCAGCTGATCGATATAGCGCCGCAGGCTTATACCGTGACCGCGTCGCCGGGCAAGCTGACCCTGCAGCTCAGCGTGGTGCCGCGGCGGCGACGGATCTAGTGATTGCCACGGAGAAAGCTCGCCGGAAATTTTCCCAAAGCAAACATCTTTCAGGAAAGCGCTGACTCAGGTCTTGCGCAGGCGCGGCGGCCGGATCGGAATCGGATGCAAGGCGGATTTCTTGCCAATGGCGGGCTATTGGCAAGAAATCCAATGCAGCAGGCCGCCCGGGCCCGCTGACCGCGCACCACGGAGGACTTGTTCAGCGCTTCCCTGGCTACTTTTCCTGCAACTTTCAATCAGGCAAAGCCCGCCGGAAATTTCAGAGCTGCGCGAGAACTCTTGCCAATCAAATGAAGTACGCCGAACGCAGCGTACGGATACGGTGGAACTTTCGCCCAGTCGGTGGTTTCGGGCGGCGCCAGGGGTTACTTGTCATACCGCCTCATAAGCATCGTCGATACATCGATGCTGGACATGAATTTCGCTGCGGCTGGTGCTTTCTCGAAGCTCGCCATGGACGCGTTGGCATCGGCGGCGGACCGCCAGTGCACGATCACCAGCCATTCGCCATTTTCGCCCGCCGCGCTCTCACGCGAGACGAACCCAGGCTGCCTCGACACATGCTGCGCCTCGACTTCCTGGTCTACAAGCCGGAACTGCGCCGCCGTAATGCCGGACCTGAGTTTGAAGGTCACGACTTCGATGACCTTGGCCGAAGGTGTTGCGGCAGCGGTATCGCTGGCCTGCATCGCAAACGTGCAGACAACGATGCTGCCATAGAGCCATTTCGAGATGTCCATGAAGTTTTCCTTCTTCAAGTTCAGAACTTGCCGTTCGCGTTCTTCCATTCGGAACGCGGCGCAATGGTTTCGATGGTGTCCCAGTGTTCGGCAATCTTGCCGTTCTGCACGCGGAACAGGTCGTAGAAGCTGGTCGGTTTTCCGGCAAAAATCCCCTCGCTGGCCACCAGCACGAAGTTGCCCTCGCCGAGCACGCGATGGATGCGGTCGTACTTCATGGTGACGCCAGCCGTGGCCATGGCTTGCAACGCCTGACCGAGGCCGGACAGCCCGTCCGCGATCTGGGGGTTGTGCTGAACATAATGATCCCCGTCGTAGTAACCGGCAAGCTTGTCCATCCGGCCATTGACCAGGATGTCCTCGACGAAGGACTTCACAAGTGCTTTGTTCGCGACCGTTTTTTCCAGGTCCGTGGATTGCACAGGCCCGTCGACCATGGTGTGGCCACTCGGGTTGGCTTTGGCCGGCGTTTCCTGCAAATTGTCCCAGTGCTCGACAATCTTGCCATCCTCGAAGCGGAAGATGTCGAAACCGATCTTCGGTCCGAAGAAGTTGTATTCAGTATGGGCGAAGACCAGGTCGCCGTCCTGGAACACACGCACGGTGTTCGCCTTGGCTGATCCCTTGGGCAAGGCTTGCAGGAGCGCACCGAAGCCAGCAAGGCCGTCTGCGGCGGACAGATTGTGCTGAATGTATTTATTGGGGTTGATCACAGCAACCGGCGCAGCGTCGCCGGTTTCGATCGCTTTGAGCAGGGCAACGACCTGTTGTTTTTGAGGGGTCATGGATTCTTTCTTCTTAGATGCGTGAAGGGGTGGATTGCCGGCGCAGGCGGCGAGGCCGGCGATGGTCAATGCCGCCAGGGCCAAACGAAACGGTCGAACGATAGTCATGGTGAAATTCTGCCAATTCATTGTTGAGGGTGTCGGTTCCTGCTCGATGTCTTGCCTATATGAACGAGATGATTCTGTTCGTTTTCCTCGTTGTAGAAAAGATCGAAGCCCTTCAAACAATGATCAAAACTAGGATTTTTACGGATTTCTGCTCTAGACTCCGGAAACATGAAAGCAGCCTCTCCCAATATTCCTGAGATTCGCTTCGACAACCCACGGCTTGCCAAAGTGGGGGTGGAGACGATGACGCTCAAGGAACTCAGGCAACACGCACCCGCACGCGTGCTCTCGGCAACGCAGCGTGTTGATTTCCACCACCTGCTGCTGGTTCAGGAGGGACGATCGCGACACATGGTCGACTTCATTGAACATCCCTTGCAGCCTGGCTCGGTTCTTCTGGTTCGGCCCGGTCAGATACAGCAATGGCAGATGACCAATGAACTGCAAGGGCAGCTCACCCTGATCTCGGCGGAGGCTCTGGCACCTGCCATGGATGCGCCCACCATCGGCCAGGGATTGCTCGGCCTGGACCTATGGCCGAATGTCTCCGCGCCCAGCAAGGAGCTGTTCATCGAGGCCGTGGCCGACAGCAGCAGGCTCAGGGCGGATATCGATCGCTTCGAAGGAACCCTGATCGATGCCTCCATCATCAGGCATGCGGTTCTGACCATGCTCTTGCGGCTTGCCCGCGCGTTGCGCGGCGGGACGGGTACGCCTGAAGCGACACGGGAGGGAGGGATTTACCACCTGTTTCACAGGCTGCTGGAAGCGAACTTCAGGACACGCCCGAGCGTGCTCGATCTGGCAAGGCGGATTGGGTTTTCAGAAAGCACCTTGTCACGTGCTTGCGTGGCGACTGTCGGCCGCACGGCCAAGGACGTGATTGACCGGCGTATTGCCCTGGAGGCCAAGCGGCTCCTGGTTCACAGCAAGGCGACTGTCGCGGAGATCGGACATGAATTGGGATTCATCGAACCCACCAACTTCGTGAAGTTCTTCAGGCGGATCGCACTGGTCACGCCGGCGGCATTCCGAGCCGACCATCTTTCTTGACAGCTGCCCAAGCACGTGTGTCAGCCGCCCGCCTTGGTTGCCGCTATGCTGCGGACGCAGCGCAACACCAAGCAACCTCCCGTCCTGTGAAAACAGGCCCGGCGGGCTTTCTCAGCGGCGATCACGCATTAATGAAGGTCGGCAGACGTTGACAGCACCTTTCACGAAACTTACATTGAAGCTTCCGCACGGAGGCTTTATGTCTGATCCCTCTGACCCGTCCAAGGCATCACTACCTGTCCGGTCGTCGTACTGGCACCCCATCACGCTGGCGCAGTTGCAACGCGTCAAGGACTGGCGCGAGGCGCAACGAGCGGCGCACCCGCTTGAATGCCAGCTCTGGGAGATAGTGCTGACGGCCTGGGTGATGGGCTGGATGGGCTGGTTGCCTGCCTTCACTTTTGAGGCGGCCTGGGCCTACCCACTGTGCGTGCTGGGCACACTGGCGCCGCGGCTGTATGTGTATGCGCGGGCACGGGCGCACATTGCGCGGCGTCTCAGGTGTGACTGGCTGGACCTGGTCGCCTGACTTAGAGTGTGGGCATGAACGCCCCCACCCCACCTGCCCTCACCTGCTTCACCCTCAACACCACCGGCCACATCGCCCACCTGGTGCTGAACCGCCCCGAGGCGATGAACACCATGCACCCGACCTTCTGGCGCGAGCTGGATGCGGTGCTCACACACATCCACAAGGCCGGCGAGGCGCGCGTGCTGGTGATCTCCAGCACCGGCAAGCACTTCAGCGCCGGCATGGCACTGGAAACCTTTGGCAGCGACATCGCCATGGACGACCAGAGCCCCGAGGGCCGCGCCGCCATCTTTGACATGCTGGGCGACATGCAGGCCACCTTCACCAAGCTCGAAACCCTGCGCATTCCGGTGATCGCCGCCATCCAGGGCGGCTGCATAGGCGGAGCGGTCGACATGGTGACGGCCTGCTGCCTGCGCTACGCCACGGCCGACGCATTCTTCTGCATCCAGGAAATCAACATCGGCATGGTGGCCGACGTGGGCACCTTGCAGCGCCTGCCCAAACTGGTGCCGCTGGCGGTCGTCAAGGAATTGGCTTACACCGGGCGGCGAATGCCGGCGGCCAAAGCGCTGGGCTACGGCCTCGTCAATGAAGTGTTTGACTCAGCCGAGGCGATGCTGGCGGCCGCCATGCAATGCGCCGGCGAGATTGCCACCAAGCCGCCGGTGGCCATCTGGGGCACCAAGCAGGCCATCCACTACACGCGTGACCACTCGGTGGATGACGCGCTCAAACAAATGGGCTGGCTGCAGGGCGCGATCTGGAGTAACGCGCATGTCCGTGAGGCGGTTACCGCCATGAAGGAAAAGCGCGCGGCGAGCTTTCCCGGGCTTTCACCGATCAAGAATTTCAATGAATTCGGCCTCTAGCCTATACAAAACTTGCGCAAGCAGCTATTAATTTAATAGCAACCTGCATTGGCAATTATTGGCGGGCTGTGCGAATGGCAGGCGGCAGCGCCTGCGGATGGCTGGTGCGAAACGGGTTGATGTCCAGCCCGCCGCGGCGCGTGTAGCGTGCATACACTGAGAGCTTCATGGGTTTGCAGCRCGTCCAGATGTCCATGAAGATGCGTTCCACACATTGTTCATGGAACTCGTTGTGGTTGCGAAAGCTCACCAGGTATTGCAGCAGGCCTTCCTGGTTGATCTGCGGGCCGGCATAGCGAATCTGCACACTGCCCCAGTCGGGCTGGCCAGTGACCAGGCAATTGCTTTTGAGCAGGTTGCTGGTCAGCGTCTCTTCCACCGGCGGCTCGTCGAACTCGGCAAACAGCAGCTCGGGCGTAGGCGTGAAATGAATGCACTCCACGTCCAGCCTGTCCAGGTTCAGGCCGTCGAGTTCATGCACGGGTTCGCGGTCGAACAGCTCGGGGCCCAGCGTCTTGATGCCCACGCCCATACCGACAGCACCGTTCAGGTCGGCGCGAATGCGTTCGCGCACATCGCGCGCATCGGCAAAGCGCGTGTTGTTGAAGCTGTTGAGGTAAAGCTTGAAGGACTTGCTCTCCACAATGTTCGGCGACTCGCAGGGCACGGTGATGTGGGCCAGTGCCACCTGCGGCTTGCCGCGCATATTGAGCCAGCTCAGCTCAAATGCCGTCCACATGTCTGCGCCGAAAAACGGCGGCGTGCCGGTGACGCCGATCTCGGCACGCTTGCCTTCGCGCGGTATCGGGAACAGCAGCGAGGCGTCGTACTGGTCGATATAGGCAGACGTTTTGCCGAGCTGGGATTGTTCAGGGGTGTTCATGCACCCATTTTCGCCGCTAACCGCCGCCATGCTGAAAGCGGCCGTACAAAGCCCCAAGCTATGGGGCTGTATCAGCTTGCCGCTTTGAAGTGGGGAATCAGCAGAGCCAGCAAACGGTCGACAACACCCGGCGGCAAATCGTGGCCCATGCCTTCAATGCTTTCGAAGCGTGCACCGGGAATGCGCCTGGCCGTGTCCTGCCCGCAGGCCATAGGCACCAGCCGGTCTGCCTGGCCATGCACCACCAGCGTCGGCGCCGTCACCCTGGCAAGTGCCGAGGCGCGCGTGCTGTCAGCGGCAACGGCCACCATCTGGCGAAGAATGCCCTGCGGATGAAAGCTGCGCTGCGCCGCAGCAGCGACTTTTTCGCGAATCTCGGCGTCGTTCATGGGAAAGCCCGGGCTGCCGATGGCCTTGAGCAGCTTCACCGTATGGTCGATGGCGGCCTGCACACCCCTGCCGGCAGGCCGGCTGAGCAGCACACGGGCCACCGCCGGACTGGCTTCCGGCAGGCCGCGCGCACCGCTGGAGCTCATGATGCTGGTCAGGCTGAGCAGGCGCGATGGAGCCAGCACCGCGACGCGCTGCGCGATCATGCCGCCCATGCTCACACCCACCACATGTGCCTTGCCGATGTGCAGCGCGTCCAGCACGCCCACGGTGTCGGCGGCCATGTCTTCAATGCTGTAGGGCGGCCGGATACGCCAGCCCATACGGAAC
>NZ_JBFUAZ010000170.1:0-7267 GCF_056406035.1 Polaromonas sp. P1_E1_2
GTATCGCCCTTTTTTCCTGGGCTTGTACGCCGCAGGAAAATGCCAATATGGCGGCCAGCAGTCCGGCCCGCCATGGCGAAAGTGAAAACAGACGTGCTTGAATCAACGTACCCATTTTTTACTCCCTCGTGTAGTCCAACAAATCCAGGTAGTCCTTCCGTTCAGCTCTGGCCCATGCCTTCACGCCCATCGAAGCCATCACTGCTGCGCTTTCTGAATTGGTGGCCAGCAGCGCGTCGCGCAGCTGCTGCACCATGTCCGCGGCCAGGCTGGGACTGGCAAGCACCGACCAGTTCACCACCGGCTGGGTTTCAGCCACCACGCGCCCGCCCTCTTCCACCCACTTTTTGGCAATGGTGGGATTGACCACGCCGATCTGGCCCATTCCGGACTTCACAAACTGCGCGACTTCTTCCTGGAAGCGAACGTGTGTCACGCGGACCTGCCCAAGTTTTTGCCGCCGCAGTTCCGCCAGGGCCACCGCACTGGTGGCGGCAGACTCGTCGGGCATGATGACTTTTGCATCAGCCGCATCCGCCAGGGTTTTAATGGGCGAATCCTTGGCCACGATGAAGGCCGCCTTGTAGGGGTCGGCGCGCCGCACCACCGGCTGGTAGCCGTTGTCGCGCACCAGCTTGGCCAGCTGGTTGACGGATTTTCCGAAGACAAACTCCGGCTTGCTGGCGCCTTGGGCCACCGCCATGAAGCGCTTGATATCAACCATGGGCTCCACGACGATGGGCCGCCCCTTGAGCTGGGTGCTGATGAAGTCGGCGGCAGGGCGATAACGGTTGGTCAGCAAAAATGAGTTGGTGTCACCCCCCACCGCTTCATTGACCAGCAACCGCCAGTTCGAGCCACCTGCCGGTTTTTTAGCCGCAGAAGCAGCGGCAGCAGCTGAAACCTGGGCCCAGGCGCTACCCGGCCCACCCATACCCCCTGCGAGGGCGCCCAGGCCCAGGACTGACAACATCTGACGGCGAAGCTGCGAGGAAGGTGTTTTCATGAAAGCCTTGTTTTGGAAAGCCCGCTAACCCGGTACATCGTTGCTGGATGACTTCGGCTACTGCCCCAAGGCTTTGTCAAGGCTTCGGAACTGCACGGCCTCGCGGCTTAATCCTTGTCACCTACGCAAATACACTCTATGGACCGGCTGCAAAAATAGTCAAAGGCTGTTCATGGCACCCGCCCTGTCAGGGCTGACAGGTAAACCCCGGCAAAGGCACCTGCGCGGCGAGGCCCGGCTTCAAGCAATGGCAGCGGTCCGGGTCAAACGTAAACAGCTGTAACGCCTTCAACCCAGCCCAAAGACTTGTTGATGACCGGGACTACGGCGTGCAATCCGCCATCTTTTAATAGCTGCCTCTGGGCATCCTCCCGGCCAGGCCGGTCAATATGCGGAAGACGGGCAAGGCCGTCCGCCCAAAAATACGGATGCCGAAACATCACAAAATGCATCCTGTGAGTAATCCCAGTGTGTGAACAATGACAGCGCCTGAACGCGGCAGGTGTTGCTCTTAGGCCAATCCGCATCGCCCAGCGGCAAGACCCACCAGACACCTGAACTGCCGGGGCAATGCCAAAGTTCTACTCCGCAGCGTGGCAGGCATTGTTTTTGCTGTATCGTTTTGAGGTTCGCTTCGATTTCACGGCCACCGCGTTCTTATGCTGATTGCTGGCCTGCCGGTCTCCCCTTTTTGCAACCCCTTCAAGAAAATTCCGCCATGAAAAATCGTGCACCTGCCGCATCTGCCCTTCCCAGCCTTGTCGCCAGGATGACCGGGGCGGTGATCGCCCTGGCGGCCCTGAACGCCCATGCGCAAAACACGCCGATCAAGTTCCAGCTCGACTGGCGCTTCGAAGGCCCGTCCGCCCTCTTCCTCACGCCGGTGGCCAAGGGTTACTTCAAGGCCAACAAGCTCGACGTGACGGTGGACGCCGGCAATGGCTCAGGCGGGGCGGTGACCCGTGTCGCCTCGGGCACCTACGACATGGGTTTTGCCGACATGGCCTCCGTGATGGAGTTTCACGCCAACAACCCGGACGCACCCAACAAGCCGGTAGGCGTGATGATGGTCTACAACAACACCCCGGCCTCCGTCATGGCCCTCAAGAAGTCAGGCATCAAGACGCCTGCCGACCTGAACGGCAAAAAAATGGGCGCGCCGGTGTTTGATGCCGGCCGCCGCGCCTTCCCGATTTTTGCCAAGGCAAACAACATCACCGGCTTCCAGTGGACAGCCATGGACCCGCCGCTGCGCGAAACCATGCTGGCCCGCGGCGACGTGGACGCCATCACCGGCTTTACCTTTACCTCGCTGCTCAACCTGGAAGCGCGCGGCGTGAAGGCAGAAGACGTGGTGGTGCTGCCCTATGCCGACTTCGGCGTGAAGCACTACGGCAACGTGGTGATCGTCTCGCCCAAGCTCATCAAGGAAAACCCGGCCGCCATCAAGGCGTTCCTGCAAGCCTTTACCAAGGGTGTGAAAGACGTGGTGGCCGACCCGGCCGCCGCCATCGAATTCGTGAAAGCGCGCGACGGCATCATCAATGTCCCGCTGGAAGTACGCCGCCTGCGCCTGGCCATCGACACCGTCGTCAACAGCCCCGACGCACGCGCCGAAGGCTTCGGCCAGGTCAAGGCGCCGCGCCTCTCGCTGATGGCCTCCCAGGTGTCGGACGCTTTCGGCACCAAGACCCGTGTCAACCCCGACGCGGTGTGGAACGGCTCCTTCCTGCCCACGGCAGCCGAGCTGAATGTGCTGCCGAAGAAATAAGTCCTGGCTTCAGGCCCCGTGCCTGGCACCATGCCCGCCCGGATTGCTACACTTTTCATAGCTGCTTGCGCACGTCCCTATTGAGCTAACAGCCGTTTTCATACCTAAAACATGCCCCTCGCCACCGCTGACAGCCCTTTTGTTGACTTCCGCGACGTCTGGCTTGCCTACAACGACGAATTGCTTGCGCGCAAGCAATTCTCCGTTGAGGCCATAGACCTGCAGGTGCGGCAGGGCGAGTTCATCGCCATCGTCGGGCCGTCGGGTTGCGGCAAGTCCACTTTCATGAAGCTGGCCACCGGCCTGAAGATGCCGTCGGCCGGGAGCATCCTGATTGACGGACGGCCCGTGACGGGGCCCTTGAAGATTTCCGGTATGGCCTTCCAGGCGCCATCGCTGCTGCCCTGGCGCACCACCGTCGGCAACGTGTTGCTGCCGCTCGAAATCGTCGAGCCTTACCGCAGCCAGTTCAAGGCCAGGCGCAAGGAGTTCGAAGAGCGGGCGCGCAAGCTGCTGCAGAAGGTTGGCCTGGCGGGTTATGAGGACAAATTTCCGTGGCAGCTGTCAGGCGGCATGCAACAGCGTGCCAGCATTTGCCGCGCGCTGATTCATGAGCCAAAAATGCTGCTGCTCGACGAGCCCTTCGGCGCGCTCGACGCCTTCACGCGCGAAGAGCTCTGGTGCATCCTGCGCGACCTCTGGACCGAGCAGCGCTTCAACGTGATCCTGGTCACGCATGATTTGCGCGAGTCGGTCTTTTTGGCCGACTCCGTCTATGTGATGAGTAAAAGCCCGGGACGCTTTGTCGTGCGGCGCGAGATTGAACTGCCGCGTCCGCGCGACCTGGAAGTGACCTACACCCGCGAGTTCAGCGACATCGTGCATGAGCTGCGCGGCCACATCGGCGCGGTGCGCGGCGGAGCCGCCGTATGAACATGAACAACAAACAGCTCGAACGCTGGGCGCCATGGGCGTTACTGGCAGCCGTGGTGGCACTGTGGCAGGCGGTGTGCGCCGGGTTTTCAATAGCGGAGTTCATCTTTCCCGCGCCGCTGGCCATTGCCCAGGCCATGGCTGAATTTGCCGGCCCGATCGCCGAGGCCGCCTGGAAAACCTTCTGGGTCACGATGGTGGGTTTCGGTCTGTCCATCGTGGTCGGCGTATTGCTGGGCTTTCTGGTGGGCTCGTCACGGCTGGCCTATGCCGCGGTCTATCCGCTGTTGGTGGCATTCAACGCAGTGCCCAAGGCCGCGATTGTTCCCATCCTCATCGTCTGGTTCGGCATCGGCGTGGGCCCCGGCATCCTCACGGCTTTTCTGATTTCGTTTTTCCCCATCACCGTGAACATGGCCACGGGCCTGGCCACGCTGGAACCCGAGCTCGAAGACGTGCTGCGCGTGCTGGGCGCCAAACGCTGGGACGTGCTGGTCAAGGTCGGCCTGCCGCGTTCCATGCCCTACTTCTTCGCCTCGCTCAAGGTCGCGATCACGCTGGCTTTTGTCGGCACCGTGCTGGCTGAAATGACGGCGGGTGATTCAGGCATTGGCTACCTCATGCAAAGTGCCGGGTCGCAACAACGGCTGGCGTTGGCTTTTGCCGGGCTGGTGGTGATTGGGGCGATGGCTATGGCGATGTATGAATTGTTTAGCTATGTTGAGAAGCACACTACCGGGTGGGCGCATCGGGGGTCGCAGGGGGACTGAGGTATTCAGCCGGGTCTTGCTCCGGCGTGGCGCTTTTTGCTGAGGCTTGCTGGCCGGGGGTTGCCCGGCGGCAACTCACTTTTCTTTTGGGTCGCCAAAAGAAAAGTAAGCAAAAGAAAAGGCGACCCTGCTGTCTGCGTCCCTTCGCTGCGCTACGGGCAACCTGCGGTGCTCGRKYCARGCGGGGTCTCGCTCGAACTCGCTACGTTGCACTTCGCTCAGACAATCGCGATCCCTGATCCGCCTGAACCTGCGCTCCTCGGCGCAGACAGAAGGGCCAATCGGGAGCGGGGACCGAATACCGAAATACCAGGAAACCAATACCAACAAGGACACGCCATGGCGTGTCCTTGTTTCTTCTGGTATTCGGGGTTCTGCCTTTGGCTGTTGGGAGTTCGGCTGTTCGGTATTCCGCCCCCCACCCCTTGTGGATGCGCCGAGGAGCGCAGGGCCAGACGGATCAGGGCAAAAAACTTGTTTGAGCGAAGCGAGTTGTTTTTGACCCCGGCTGGACCGAGCACCGCAGGTTGCCCGTAGCGCAGCGAAGGGACGCAGGAACCAGGGTCGCCTTTTCTTTGCTTACTTTCTTTTGGCGAAGCAAAAGAAAGTGAGTTGCATGCCGGGCAACCCCCGGCCAGCAACCATCAGCTAAGAGCACGTAGCTGGGGCAAGACCCGGCCTAAAGAAACCGTTCCAACAACCGCCGCGACCCCCGGTCCAGCGCCGTCATATCCTTCACGCTGTACTGCACCCCCTGGCTGCCGGCAATCAGCAAACCCGTGCGCCCCAGGCGGCGAATGTCTTCCTCACCCTTGAGCACAAAAGACGTTTCTCCCCTGTCGGTCTCTACCGTCCACACGCTGGGGGTGGCAAAGGTCGAAACGCTTTTGAGCCGTGTGATTTCAGGGGCGAAATCGCGCAGGGCCAGTTCTTCCTCCAGCACGGTACGCGCTTGCGCCGGCAAGGCCTGCAGGTCTTCCACCCAGGCCACCTCGTGCCCTTCGGCGTTAATCAGTGAAATGCCTTCATCGGGGGCAGCCAGGGGAAAGGCCCGTACCGGCACCACGCCCACATGCTGCAGGCCACCGGCATCGACGAACACCAGCCGGCCCGACGCCGTGCGTTCCAGGGAAAAGGAAGGAGAAGAGAAATGAGAAGAAGTTGTCATGTGCAATCCTTGGCTCACCGATTGCCGGTGTGCTGCGCGGTGTGGGCCAGCTGCGAGGTGGCCACTGCGATAAGGCTTTGCGCTGCTTCCTCGCCGCCCTCTTCGCTGTCGACCTGGCGCGCCTGGGCCTCGTACAGGCGCCAGTAGGCTCCCTGCTGCGCCATCAGTTCGTCGTGCGGGCCCACTTCAACCACCTGGCCGCGGTCCATCACCACCAGGCGGTCGGCCTTGCGCAGTGTTGAAAGGCGGTGGGCAATGGCAATCGTGGTGCGGCCCTGCACCAGGTTGTCGAGGGCACGCTGGATTTCTTTTTCCGTTTCGGTGTCCACCGATGAGGTCGCTTCGTCGAGGATCAGGATGCGCGGGTTGATCAGCAAGGCCCGCGCAATCGAGATGCGCTGGCGCTCACCACCCGACAGCCCCTGTCCGCGCTCACCCACCAGCGAGTCATAGCCCTGCGCCAGCCGCAAAATGAATTCATGCGCATGGGCGGCACGCGCGGCCGCGACGATTTCAGCGCGCGTGGCGCCCGGCTTGCCGTAGGCGATATTTTCGGCAATCGTGCCGAAGAAAAGAAACGGCTCCTGCAGCACGAGGCCGATGTTGCGGCGGTAGTCGGCCACACCGAAGCGGCGGATGTCGGTGCCGTCCACGCTGATGGAGCCGTCGCTCACGTCGTAAAACCGGCAGATCAGGTTGACCAGCGTGCTTTTGCCTGAACCGCTGTGGCCCACCAGTCCGATCATTTCGCCGGGGCGGATCTGCAGATCGAGCCCGCGAATGACCGAGCGGTTGCCGTAACGGAACCCGAGGTTCTTCATGTCGATGCGGCCTTCGAGCGCACCAATCTTCACCGGGTTGGCCGTTTCGGGCACGTTGGAGACGTGATCGAGGATGTCGAAAATGCGCTTGGCGCCGGCGGCGGCCTTTTGCGTGACGGAAACGATGCGGCTCATCGAATCAAGCCGGCCGTAAAAGCGGCCGATGTAGGCAATGAAGGCCGTCAGTACGCCGACGGTGATCTGCTGGCGCGACACCAGCCAGATGCCGAAAGCCCAGACCACCAGCAGGCCGACTTCTGTGAGCAATGAGACGGTGGGCGTGAACAGTGACCAGGTCTTGTTGAGCTTGTCATTGACTGCCAGGTTGTGCTGGTTGACCTCACGAAAACGCTGGGCTTCGCGCTTTTCCTGGGCAAAGGCCTTGACCACGCGAATGCCAGGAATCGTATCGGCCAGCACATTGGTCACGTCCGACCAGACGCGGTCGATTTTTTCAAATCCGGTGCGCAGCTTGTCGCGCACCACATGGATCATCCAGCCGATAAACGGCAGCGGCAGCAGGGTCACCACAGCCAGCCAGGGGTTGATGGAAATGAGGATCACCGCGGTCATCACGATCATCAGCACATCGGTGGCGAAATCCAGCGCATGCAGCGACAAAAACACGCAGATGCGGTCGGTTTCCGAGCCGATGCGGGACATCAGGTCACCGGTGCGCTTGCCGCCAAAGTAGTCCAGCGAGAGCTCCAGCAGGTGGTCGAAGGTGGCTGTGCGCAGGTCGGCGCCGATGCGCTCGGACACCAGTGCCAGCAAATAGGTGCGCGCCCAGTTCAGCGC
>NZ_JBFUAZ010000171.1:0-7199 GCF_056406035.1 Polaromonas sp. P1_E1_2
ACCTGGACCATTTCTGGATCCAGCTGTGGAATTCCTTGCTGATCGCCGTGTCGGTCGGCGTGCTCACGCTGTTCGTGTCGACCTGCGCGGCCTTTGCCATCAGCCGTTTGCGGGTTCCCGGCGGCCGTACGGTGATGAACATGGCACTGTTCACCTACTTCATCCCCGCGGCCTTCTTGGCCGTGCCCATGTACAAGACCATGGGCAACTATGGCCTGCTCAACAACCAGTGGGCGCTCATCCTGGCGATGGTGACGATCGCCTCGCCGTACTGCATCTGGGTGCTCAAGCAGGCGTCGGACAAGCTGCCTTGGGAACTGGATGAAGCCGCGAGGATGGACGGGGCCACGGCCATGCAACTCTTTCGCCTCGTTTACCTGCCATTGATGGTGCCTTCGCTGGTGGCGGTCGGGACGTACGCGTTGCTGCTTGCCTGGAACGAATACCTCTACGCCTTTTTGCTGCTGTCCAAGGACGACAGCGTGACGCTGGCGGTGGCGCTGGGCAATTTCCTCTCGGCCGACGACTCGCCATGGGAACTGCTCATGACCACGGGCCTTATCTACGCGATGCCGCCTGCGGCAATTTATTACGCATTCAAGCGCTATATGGTCGCAGGCCTCACGGCCGGCGCCGTTAAAAGCTGATTCACAGGAAAAATAAACAAAATGGCATCCGTCGCATTCAACAAAATCGAGAAGTCCTTCGGCAAGGTCAAGATCATTCACGGCATCAGTTTCGACATCAGCGATGGCGAATTCGTTGTGCTCGTCGGCCCCTCGGGCTGTGGCAAGTCCACGCTTTTGCGCATGCTGGCCGGGCTCGAAGAGATAACCGGTGGCGAGATCTCCATCGACGGCAAGGTCATCAACGACCTCGACTCCAAGGATCGCGACATCGCGATGGTGTTCCAGAGCTATGCGCTCTACCCGCACATGACCGTGCGCGACAACATGGCCTTCAGCTTGAAACTGCGCAAGGCCGACCAGGCGATCACCGACAAACGCGTGGGTGACGCGGCGCGCATCCTGAACCTCGACCCGTTGCTCGACCGCTTCCCGCGCGAGCTGTCAGGCGGCCAGCGCCAGCGCGTGGCCATGGGCCGGGCCATCGTGCGCGACCCCAAGGTATTTCTCTTTGACGAACCGCTGTCCAACCTGGATGCCAAGCTGCGTGTTGCCATGCGGGCCGAGATCAAGGCGCTGCACCAGCGCCTGAAGACCACGACCGTCTACGTGACGCACGACCAGATCGAGGCCATGACCATGGCTGACCGCATCGTCGTCATGCACGACGGCATCATCGAGCAGATCGGCACGCCGCTGGAGCTGTTCGACCGGCCGGGCAACCTTTTCGTCGCGCAATTTATCGGCTCGCCGTCGATGAACGTGATGAAGGGCACGCTTCGCGTCGCGGATGGCCGCACCTGGGTGGAAGCAGAGGGGCATTCCTGGCCGGCGCAGGCGCTGGCCAATGCGGTGGACGGGCAAGCGGTGAACTATGGCGTAAGGCCCACCGACCTGAAGGTCTCCACGACCGGCACAGGCATCCCTGCCAAGGTGATCGTGATCGAGCCGACGGGCGCGGAAACCGAGCTGCTGCTGGAAGTGGGCAATAGCAAGATCATTGTCGTCATGCATGGCCGCACCGATGCGCAGCCTGACGACATCATTCATCTGGACGTGGCGCCGGGCAAGGCCCACGTCTTCAACGGCGACAGCGGTCAGCGCCTGTCGTGAGCGCGGCCATGGTCGCCGACTCATTCAAGCTGAACGGCAGGCTGGCGCTCGTCACGGGGTCATCAGCCGGCATTGGCCTGGCGCTTGCGCGCGGGCTCGGTCAGGCCGGCGCGGCGGTGGTGGTCAACGGGCGCAATGCCGCCAAGGTGCAAGAGGCCGCGGCCCTGCTGCGCAGCGAAGGCATCACCGCACATGTGAGCGCGTTTGACGTGACGGATTCCGGGGAGGTGAAGGCGGCGGTGGAGACCATCGAGTCAACCATCGGTCCGATCGACATCCTGTTCAACAACGCGGGCATGCAGATCCGCAATTCGCTGGAAGAGTTTGCCGAAGAGGACTGGCGCAAGCTCATGCGCACCAACCTGGACAGCGTCTTCATGGTGGGCCAGGCCGTGGCACGCAAGATGATCCCGCGCAAGCGCGGCAAGATCATCAACATCTGCTCGGTGCAAAGCGAGATCGGCCGGCCGGGAATCTCGCCCTATATGGCGACCAAAGGTGCGGTGAAGATGCTGACCAAGGGCATGGCGATCGACTGGGGTCCGCATGGCCTTCAGTGCAATGCAATCGGGCCGGGGTACTTCAAGACCGAGCTGAACGAGAAGCTATCGTCGGATGAGAAATTCAATTCCTGGCTGATCGGCCGCACGCCGAGCCGGCGTTGGGGCGAAGTGCATGAACTGGCGGGGGCGGCGGTTTTTCTGGCCAGCGATGCGTCCAGCTTCATGAACGGGCATGTGCTGTATGTCGATGGCGGGGTCACCGCCCAACTTTGATTTTTTGTGAGCTGAACTTCAATGAATATGCGCGCCATCGTCTGCCACGCCCCGCTGGATCTGCGCTTTGACTCGCAGGCAGTCGAGCCCGTCGGCCCGAAGCAGATGCGCGTGCGTGTTGCCTTCGGCGGCATCTGCGGCTCGGACCTACACTACTTCCAGCACGGCGGCTTCGGCACGGTGCGCATCAAGGAGCCGATGGTGCTGGGGCATGAAGTTTCGGGCATCGTGAGCGAAGTGGGCAACCAAGTCGCGGGTTTCGCACCCGGGCAACGCGTGGCTGTGTCCCCATCGCGTCCTTGCGGCGTCTGCAAATACTGCCAGCTCGGCCAGCACAACCATTGCCTGGACATGCGTTTCTACGGCAGCGCGATGCGTTTTCCCCACGTGCAGGGCGCATTCCGCGAAACGCTGGTGATCGATCAAACGCAGGCCTACGCCGTGTCCGAAGATATTTCTTTGTCGGAGGCTGCGCTGGCTGAGCCGCTGTCGGTCGGCCTGCATGCCATCAATCGCGCGGGCGTCGTGTTCGGCAAGAAAGTGCTGGTCACCGGTTGTGGGCCCATCGGCGCCTTGCTGATCGCGGGCCTGCGGCGCGCCGGGGCGGCCGAGATTGTGGCGGTGGATATTGCGGAGTTGCCGCTGGCTTGCGCTCTCAAGATGGGTGCGGACAAGGCGATCAACCTTTCGGCGCAGCCCGATGCGCTGGCGCCGTATGCGTTGGAGAAGGGCTACTTCGACGTCATGTTCGAGGCCTCAGGCAATGAACGCGCGCTGCTGTCCGGGCTCCAGGTCGTCGCCCCGCGCGGTGTGATTGTGGCCGTGGGGCTGGGCGGCGACATCAAGATCCCGATGAACGCGCTGGTGGCGCGTGAGATCGATCTGCGCGGCACCTTCCGCTTCCACCCCGAGTTCGCGGTGGCGGTGGAGTTTTTGAACAAGCGCCTGATCGATGGCCGGCCGGTCATCACCGATATCATGAACTTCGACCAGGCGACGGACGCCTTCAAGCTGGCTGGCGACAAGGGTAGGGCCATGAAGGTGCTGCTGCAGTTTGCGCCTGATGCTGCGGCCAGGGCCGGGCTTGCGCAGGCTGGGGCCTGAGACGCGGGAAATTGCACGCCGGATTTATCCAGAACGAACACATGAACACGAACACGGAGCTTTTTTGACCACCTTCACCAAAGTTATTCTCTACACAGACGACGCCGACGGCCTCGCAAAGTTCCGCGAAGAGCAGGTTCCGCTGCCGGAGGGCAATCCGCAATCCATGCTGTCCACGCTGATGCCTTCAGGCGGCTACCAGTTGCGCCACAGCCCGGTAGGTTTTCGCAGCCAGTTTCATTGCTCGCCGCACGGCCAGTGGGTATTCATTCTGGGCGGCGAGATGGAGATCGGCTTGCAGGGTGGAATTTCCCGCATCTTCAAGCCCGGACAGCATTTCTACTCTGCGGACCTGCTGCCGGCCGGCGCCACCTTCGATCCGGCCGTGCATGGCCATTGGAGCCGCCAGGTAGGTTCGGACCCGTTGGTCACCTTGTTTGTGCGAGGCTAAAGGAACCCCATGGCCACCATGAAAAACGTCCACGGCAACACGGTTGACCACATCGGGGAAGCCATCGTCGCGGGCCGTTATACCGCCGGCATGTCCATGCCGCCGGAGCCGGTGCTTTGCGAGGAACTGGGCGTGAGCCGCACGGTGGTGCGCGAAGCGGTCAAGTCACTGATCGCCAAGGGGCTGGTTACCACCGGGCCCAAAGTGGGCACCCGCGTGCTGACCGAGGAGCACTGGAACTGGTTCGATCCCGACGTCATCGCCTGGAAGGCCAAGGCCGGCATCACGCCCGAATTTTTACGTGACCTGCTGGAACTGCGGCGCCTGGTGGAACCAGCCGCCGTGCGCATGGCCGCCGAGCGGGCCACGGCGGAAGAGATCGCCGGGATCGAGGATGCCTATGCCGGTATGAAGCGCGCCGTGGAAGGCGGCGGCGACTACGTCACCTACGACCTGCGTTTTCACCAGGGCCTGCTGCGTGCCGCGCACAACCGCATGCTGGTCCAGATGAGCAAGGCGCTCAGTGCCTTGCTGCGCACCAGCTTTGAAATTTCGACCATCCGCAAGGACGGGCCCAAGCGCTCCCTGCCGCTGCACCGGGCGGTGCTGGATGCGGTGATCGCGCGCAACCCGGCCAAGGCCGAAAAAGCCATTCTGGTGCTGATTGACGGCGCGCACGAGGATATCGAGCTGGTGCTCGGTTCGCGGCGCCGTTTGCCCAAACTGAGCAATCCGGCCAAGCAGCTGAAAGCAGCTTGAGCCTGAGGTGCGGAATTGGCCTTTTGCAGCCTTATGCCGCGCCGGACAGTTGCATGGCGGCACCCACGCAGTGGGATCGCCGCCGTTAGCGCTTAGCGGCCGGTAAACGAGCCGGGACCGCCAGGCCGGCGGGGCCCGTTGCCCCGGCCGCCGCCGCCACCACCGCCGCCATTACCACCACCAGAGCGGTTGCCGCCCCGGTAGTTGCCGCGGTTGCCGCCCGTGGGCTGGCCGGAGGACGGGAAACCCGAGGAGGCGTGGCTGGCGGGTTGCTGGTTGTCAAAGTCGTTGCGCGGCTCCCTCGGCTCGCTGCGGGGTGCGCGTGGCTGCTGGTCGTCGCGCGGCGGGCGCTGCGCCTGCTGGCGTGGCGGCTGGCCGTTCTGTGAGTAGCCCGAAGCCTGTCGTGGCTGGCCGGGGTTGGGTGTGCGGGGACCGCGGCCGCTGCCGCCGCCGTTACCGCCACCACCGTTGCCGCCGCCTGCGGGACCGCGTCCGCGCGCGCCGCCATTGCCGCCGCCGTTACCGCCACCTGCACCCCGCGCGGGCTGTGCGCCCTTGGTGTCGCGAATGCGCTGCATCATTTCAGTACGGGCTGCTTTGGCGGCAGCCTGCATCACGTCGCGGCTTGGCGGCTTGCCCAGGCCACCCCAGATGGTCTGGCGACCCATGGCCAGCGGCTCGGCGCGCTCGCCGGCTTCGGCTTCAAAGCCGGGGACCACGATTTTTTCGATGTTCTGCTTGGTGAAGCGCTCGATGTCCTGCATGAAGCCTTCTTCATCGAGGCAGACCAGGCTGACGGCTTCGCCGCTGTTCCCGGCGCGGCCGGTGCGGCCGATGCGGTGCACGTAGTCTTCGCTCACGTTCGGGATTTCGTAGTTCACCACGTGCGGCAACTCGTCGATGTCGATGCCGCGGGCGGCGATGTCAGTGGCCACCAGGGCGCGAATCGTTCCGCTCTTGAAATCGGCCAGGGCCTGGGTGCGGGCGGTCTGGCTCTTGTTGCCGTGCAGCGCCATCGCGGGGATGCCGTTTTTGGTCAGGTGTTCGGCCACGTTGTTGGCGCCGAACTTGGTGCGGGTGAACACCAGCACCTGGCTCCAGTTGTGCTCGTTGATGATGTGGGTCAGCAGCGCTTTTTTCTTGGCTCGCCCGACGGGATGGATGGTCTGCGTGATGCGCTGCACCGTGGTGTTGCGCGGCGTGACCTGGATGGATTCGGGGTTCTTCAGCAGGCCGTTGGCGAGCTCGCGGATTTCATCGCTGAAGGTCGCGCTGAACAGCAGCGATTGTTTTTGCTTGGGCACCAGGGCCAACACTTTTTTGATGTCGTGGATAAAGCCCATGTCCAGCATGCGGTCGGCTTCGTCGAGCACCAGGATCTGTACCTGGCTCAGGTCCAGCGTGCCCTGGCTCGCGTGGTCCAGCAGGCGGCCGGGAGTGGCGACCAGGATATCGACGCCGCGGCGCAGTTTTTCAATCTGGGCGCCCATACCGACGCCGCCGAACATCACCATGGAGGTGAGGTCGGTGTATTTGCCGTAGGTGCGGACGCTTTCTTCGACCTGGGCCGCGAGCTCGCGGGTGGGGGTCATGATCAGGGCGCGTACGGCGTTGACGCCGCGGCGGTTGGTCAGGCGCGCTTCGGTGGAAAGGCGCTGCAGCAGGGGCAGCGTGAAAGCTGCGGTCTTGCCGGTGCCGGTCTGGGCGCCGCCCAGCAGGTCCACGCCTTTGAGCACGGCGGGGATCGCCTGGGTCTGGATGGGGGTGGGGGTGTCGTAGCCCTGCTCGAGCACGGCCTTCAGAATGGCCGGAGCCAGATTCAATTCTTCAAATGTCATGATGTTGCGCCTGTGTGGCGCTTTAGATCGGCCTGTTGGGTGCCTTGTTGAAAGGCAAACCCGCCAGTCAAAGGCAGATGGGGTCAGAAAGTGGGCCCTAAACATTACGTTTTACATCGTAAGCAGCCACTTGAAGCGGTACCCGGATGTGCCCAAATGTTGAAGGCAACTGGAGCCAGCAACGCCTGTATTGTCGCACAGCAACGATAATGGAGGCATTCACGCATAAAACACGCTTTGCCAAAAGGCGTTTGYGCCCAGGCGCGGCGTGTCGTTCCAGCCCGCAAGAAAGCCTGCTGACAGCCTGTAGAAATAGCATGTACAGGCGGCAAGCAGCCCGTTTTCCTGCATTGTTTTCATTTTTACCAAAGTTAATCCTGATGGCTCAGTACGTATTTACTATGAACAAGGTCGGCAAAATCGTGCCGCCCAAGCGCCATATCCTTAAAGAGGTGTCGCTCAGCTTCTTCCCGGGCGCCAAGATCGGCGTGCTGGGCACCAACGGTTCCGGCAAGTCCACGCTGCTCAAGAT
>NZ_JBFUAZ010000172.1:0-7186 GCF_056406035.1 Polaromonas sp. P1_E1_2
CCCTCACACCGGCCGCGCCGCATCCACCCAAGGCTTGCCCCGGTACCACGCATGCCGGGCCAGCCGCAGCATGGGCTTGTCGCCGGAGGTGTCTCCATAGGCATACAGGGTGACGCCGTCCAGCGCTGTTTCCCCATAGCGCGCCAGCGCCCAGGCCTGCAGTCGCAGCACCTTCTGCTCGCCATGGCAGTTGGGGGTGCTCATGCGACCAGTGAGGCGGCCGGTGAGATGCCCGTCCTCACCCTCGCCCACCACCTCCATTTCCGTGCAGAGCAGCGCGTCAAACCCCAGCTGCCGCGCCACCACCTGCAGGTAGATGTCGGGCGACGCGCTGACCATGACGCAGCAATGCCCGGCCTCGCGGTGCCAGGCCAGGCGCGCCATGGCGTCCTCGCGCAGCTGGCCGGGAAAATCGTGGGCCAGCCAGCGGGCCGTCCAGCCCTGCATCTCGGCCAGGCTGCGGCCGGCCAGCGTGGCCTGCATCAGCTTGCCTTTGGCGACGTGGTTGGGCACCAGGCGCAGCGCATAGCCGGCCAGCCACGGGAAGCAGCGGAGCAAGGCCCCCAGGAACCGCGGCCAGCCCAGGCCGCGCGCCAGGAARGGAATGAAGGTGTCGCGCCGGGTCAGCGTGCCGTCGAAGTCAAAGGCGGCAACGACGGGACCGGCCTCGGCGGCGCTCACCTCGGGCATCGCACCTGCCCGCAGTAGCGCACGCAGAAGGGGCAGCCCGTCATCGGCAGCCACGAAGGAATGTTGAAGTAGCGTTTGAAAATCGTGCCCAGCACGCCTTCGCGGTAGGCCTGGTATTTGAAGCCCGTGCCTTCAACCGCGTAAAAGGGCACGCCGTCCTGCTCGAAGCTGAGCACACGCACCGACTCGAAGTAAGGCGAAAACTCTTCCAGCTTCGGCTTGTCGGCGACGATGACACGCACCGTTTTGCCCTGGTAGAGCGAAAAGTCGACCAGCATGTCGTCCTGGCGCGCATGGAACTTGCCGACGCCGAACACCGGCATGTACTGGCGGCGTTCGAAACCGAAAATCGACGCGGGCGTGTAGGCCTCGCCCATCAACACCACGCCGGGCACGGTGACCTGCTGCAGCATTTCGGCCGTTTTGTAGCTGCGGATGATCTGCGGATAAAGCTTGGTCGTTTTCCAKGTATCCAGCGACGTCATGTACAGCCCGGCCACCACCAGCACATGCAGGCCGGCAAACACGGCCAGCCCTTTGGCGCAGGCCTTGAGCCTGTCGGCCGGCAAGGCAAACGCCAGAAAAGCAAAACCAAAAGGGTAAAACGACAGCACCCAATGCAGGCCAATCACCTTCTTGCCTGACAGCAGCGCAAAGAACAGCAGTGGCACCACCACCAGGCAGGCCAGCAGGCGCTGGCTTCGTGCGGCGGCCATCAGCGCATCACGGTAGCGCACAGCCATCCACACCGCCACGGGCGTGATCAGGTAGACCATCATGCCGACGTAGGTCAGCGGCTTGCGCCATTCGAACACCGCGTCTTCGTTGCGGTTGTAGACGTTGAACATGATGTTCGACCAGCCGTGCGACATGTTGTAGGCGATGTTGATGGCCGGGCCGGGCAATGCACACAACACCAGCAGCGCAAAACCCGCGAGCCGTTCACGCCGGTACAACACGAAGTAGACGAGATAACTGAAGCCGAGTACTACCGAGAAGTATTTCGAAAGAAAGGCACAGCCCAGGAAAAGCCCCGACAGGGCGTAGAGGCCGTAAGCGGCGCGGTCCAGCGCCGCCCGGCGCTCGGCGCGCATCAGCGCGGCAACGGACAGCGCCGACCAGAAAATCAGCGGTGTGTCGGTGGTGATCAGGACGTTGAGCCAGTTCAGCGGCGCCAGCCAGAAGAACAGCACAGCCCAGGCGGCGCGCACCTTGCCCGCGGGCTTGAGCGCCCACCACAACGCCGCACCCAGCGCCAGCGGCAGCAACACGATGGGCAGGCGAATCGACCAGAGGCTGTCGCCCAGCGTGGCGCGCATCAGCGCAATCAGCCAGCCCACCATGGGCGGGTGGTCTGAATAGCCCCAGGCGGGGTACACCCCCCACCAATAAAAAAAGGCCTCGTCGCCGGTGACCGGAAAGGTGACGGCGATCCAGAACCGCAGCAGCAGTGACAGGAGGCCCGCACCCAGCAGCCAGCGGCTCAGCGAAACGGGAAAGGCGGCGGTGTCGTGGTTCTGGGGCATGGAAACTGGGAGAACGGGTAGGTCTGGCGGCTTTGCATGGTGCGGGAAAAGCCAGGAATGAAGGCCCGCAGGGGCTAGCGAAAACTGATTTCCTTGCGGATGGCCGCACTATAAAGCAAGGCCACCACGCCAATGGCAACGGCCAGCCACAGGGTCAGCAGCCGCACCAGCACGGTAATGGAAAGGGCTGCAGCCGGTGTGGCGCCCTGTGCCACCAGCAGGCCGGTCAGCACGGCTTCGGTGCCGCCCAGGCCCGCCGGCAGGGCAGACAACGCACCGGCCACCATGGCGACCGCGTAAAACCCGGTGGCTGTCAGCAGGCCGAGGGGGACATTCATCTCGCGGCACACCAGCCAGACCGCGACGCCCTGGGCTGCCCAGGCGGCAAGCGTGAGACCAAACCAGAGCAGCGGCCGCACTGCCAGGCACAACCAGGCTTCCTGCAGCCAGGCAAAGCGCTGGAACAGCCACGCACGGTGTTTAAACAACAGGCCCAGCACCAGCGCCAGCAGCAGGGCCGCGGCGGCCAGCAACCCGGCCAACCAGCCGGGCGACGACGGCATCGCACCATGGTTCAGGCCCCACCACACGGCGGGCAGGCACAGCAGCAGCAGGCACAGCAAATCGGCCAGCCGTTCGGCGCCGAAGATGGCCAGGCTTTGCGCGGTGCCCAGCGGACGCTGCGCCAGCATCAGGCCGCGCACAGCTTCACCCACATTGCCCGGCGTGGGCGTGAAGGCATAACCGGCCAGATAGAGCCTCAGCCCCTGCAGCCAGCCGAAATGGCGCCCAAAGTGGGCCATCCACAGCCGCCAGCGCAGGCCGCGCAGCAAATAGTTGAGCAGGCACAGGCCTGCTGCCTGCACGCCCGTCCACGACCACAGCAGCGCGAGCGATGTCTTGGGGCTGTCACCCCAGATCAGCAGCAAGGCCGCATAAGCCGTGGCTACCACGCCGAGCACCAGCAACAGCCGCTTGAACGGCAAGGCGCCCTGCGCGGGCGGCGGAGCGCCCCCGGGAATCACAGGCGGCGGCTCAGGAAGATGGCCAGCCAGAGCGCGCCGGCCGCCAGGATCCACGGGTCCCGCAGCATGTCGCGCGCCACGTCTTCGCCGCGGCCGCGGTGCACCTGGTAGGTGTAGCGCAGCATGCCGAAAATGACCACCGGCACGGTGTAGAGCAGGCGCTCGCCGTGCTGCAGCTGCGCCTCGGGGCTGGTGGCAAACAGGCTGTAGGTGGTCAGCGTGGCCGTCATGGTCGCGGCCATGAAGGTGTCGAGCAGGGCCGCCGGGTAGTGCGCCAGCACGGCGCGCTGGCTGGCTTCTTCATGAAAAGTTTCGGCCTTGCGTTTGGAAAAACCGAGGAACAGGGCCACAAAAATACCGGTGAGCAACAGCCAGCGTGAAGGCGGAATGCCGACGGCCACGGTGCCGGCCAGCAGGCGCAGCATGAAGCCCGAGGCAATGATGGACACGTCGACCACCGGCACCTGCTTGAGCCGCCACGAATAGGCCAGGTTGAGCACCGTGTACAAGCCCAGCAGCACCAGCAGCGTGCGATTGCCCGCGGCCAGCAGCAGCCCCGCCACCAGCAACAGGCCCGCCAGCACCAGCGCCAGCGGCACGGCCACAGCGCCGCTGGCCAGCGGCCGGTGGCGCTTGGTGGGGTGCAGGGCGTCGCTGGCACGGTCATGCCAGTCGTTGATGATGTAGACCATGCTGGAGAGGCAGCAGAACGCGGCAAAGGCGTAGAAGACGCGCAGGTCCAATGCGGTGTCCTGCCAGTTCTGGCTGAACACCAGGCCGGCAAACACAAAGGCGTTTTTGAGCCACTGATGCGGCCGCATGAGCCRTATCAATGCAGCCAATGCCTCCCCTACCACTCTTGTCATTCGTAGCCCCTCAGCGCCCCAAGACTCGCGCTCTTCAACGAAGAGGCTCGCAGTTCGCAGGAACAGGCGATTATCCATAGCAGCATGGGTATCACACGCGCCCCTTTGTTTCGCTTCCAATCGCCTTGTGGCGTAGCGCCATCCAGGTAAATACCAGTGGAACTTCCCTTAAATACTCGCGAAATGCGATTGCAACGCTCAGGCCATCGACGTTTGGAGGAATCGTCACCAGAGCGAGCCGGTCATCGTTCAATAGGCTACTGCCAGCCCCCATTTGATCAGTCGCACGGCAAGCTTCGCACAACAGCTTTTCAGCCCCGAGATGCTTGCTATACGCCCTGAAGGACGAAAAGCCGCCCGCTTCGACCAGCTTGACGAAGACAAGACCTGACTCGGCACTAACGCTTGCACTAACCCGGTCGCCGTAGGCCAAATTCCGCACCAAAAACGAACTGTTCCTGACGCTGAAAGTTCCATCCGGCAAGTCGTCCGCATTGACGGTTTCCGAGTGAAATCGGATGTACGCAGGAACCTTGTCATTGACGATCAATATCTTCATGAGAATTGGCAATACTCAGGCAGGATTTGTATTGAAGGGCCGCCTGTTTCAAACGGTGAGGAGGAAGAAGATGTCATCGGGAAGGGGGAGAACACCCCGTGGAGAAGCGGGCTTCAAGCATAACTGACGGACAGGCAACGGACATTGCCGAATACCGCCAAAATGAAGTCATGTCTTTCGCACCTTCCCCCACCCTCGCTGCCACTCCTTCCCTGCCCGCGGTCTCACCCCACGCCCTGCAACTGGTCGAGACCCTGGTGCGCATGAACACGGTCAGCCACAACTCGAACCTGGCCTTGATTCACTTCGTGCGCGACGAGCTGCGAAAACTCGGCGTGGCCAGCCGCATCACCACCAATGCCGACAAAACCAAGGCCAACCTGTTTGCCACGCTGGGCGAAGGCAAACCGGCCGGCATCATCCTGTCAGGCCACACCGACACGGTGCCCTGGGACGGCCAGGACTGGACGCTGGACCCGCTGTCGGGCACGGTTAGCGATGGCAGGCTGTACGGCCGCGGCAGCTGCGACATGAAAGGTTTCATCGGCCTGGCGCTGGCCCATGCCGGGGATTTTTTGAACAGCCACGCGCCGTTTGCGGTGCACCTGGCGCTGAGCTACGACGAGGAAGTCGGCTGCATGGGCGTGAAGGAGCTGATCGCCGACATGAAGGACGCGGACATCAGGCCGCTCGCCTGCATCGTGGGCGAACCGACGAGCATGGTGCCGGCCACCGCGCACAAGGGCGTGTACCGCTACAAATGCTGCGTGCGCGGCAAGGAGGCGCACTCCTCGCTCACGCCGCAATCCGTCAACGCCATCGAGATGGCGGCGCGTGTCGTCGGCAAGCTGCGCGACATGGCCGACGGCTTTGAAGCCAACGAGCCGCGCTATGAAGGCTTCGACGTGCCCTTCAGCACCGCCAGCGTCGGCCAGTTCCGCGGCGGGATTGCCGACAACGTGGTGCCGCGCGACGCGGAGTTTCGCTACGAATTCCGCAACCTGCCCACGGCGGATGCAGTTTTAATGCAAAAAGAGCTTGTAGCCTATGCGCAACGTGCGCAACCAGCTATGAAAAAGATAGCGCCCGACGCCGGCTTCAGCTTTGAGACGATTTGTGAAGTACCGGCCTTCCTCGGCTCCGCCGGCGACGCGGTGACCCAACTGGCCCAGCGCCTGGCAGGCACGAAAGAAACCACGCTGGTCGCTTTCGGCACCGAAGCAGGCCTGTTCAAAAACGCCGGCATTCCCACAGTGGTGTGCGGACCCGGCAGCATCAACCAGGCGCACCAGCCCGACGAATTTGTGAGTCTGGAGCAGCTCGCGCGCTGCGAGGACTTCATGCAAGGCTTGGCGAACACCGGCGAGCTTCGCTAGAGGCGGGCTTTCGCGCAGGCCATCGCGGAACCGGCTTTGCCGGGCCGCAGGTGGCGCCCCCTTAGGGGGAGGCGGCCGCAGGCCGCTTCGGGGGGTTACGTCCGTATTCGGCCGTCGCCCGTCAGCATCGACAGTTCCACGAAGTGGGACGCCACATGGTCGGTCGGCGAGAACGTCACGGAAAATCCGCCCACCGACTGGGTGCCGATGGCTTCCATGCCCGAAATCAGCGACTCGCGGGTCATCTTGGCGCCGCCGCGCTTGAGGCCGTCCACCAGAATCCTGGCGGCCACATAGCCTTCCATGCTGGAGAAATTGACCTTCGCGTCCTTGCCGGCCGCCTTCACCGCTTCAGTAAACTCGCGCACAATCGGCCGCGCTCCGTTGTAGGGCGAAGGCATGACCTGTGACACCACCACGCCTGCTCCATCCTTGCCCAGCTCATCGGCCAGCGCCTGCGTTCCGACAAACGACACGTTGTAGAACGTGCCGCCGTAGCCGGCCTTGCGGGCTTCGCGGATGAAGGCGGCGCAGGCCTTGTAAGCACCGATCTGCACGACCGCATCGGGGCCCGCGGCCACCAGCGTGGTGACGGCCTTGGCCACGTCCACCGTGTTGCGTTCAACAGTCGCCTGCGCCACGGGCTTCAGGTTCTGCGCACCCAGGGCCAGCGTGACGCCGTCCAGCCCGGCCTTGCCGTAGGCGTCGTTCTGGTAGAACACGGCGATTTTCTTCAGCCCCAGGGCGGTCAGCTGTTTGACGATAAGGCCGGTTTCGTCGTTATACGAAGCGCGCACGTGGAAGGCATATTTGTTGAAGGGGTCACGCAAGGCCATGGCACCGGTAAACGGCGCGATGAACGGGACTTTGTCTTTGGTGGCCAGCGGCAGGGCGACGATGCTGGTGGGGGTGCCGATGTAGCCGAACAGCGCAAACACCTCGTCGTCGATCAGCTTGCGGGTATTTTCGGCGCAGCGGGCGGGCTCATAGCCGTCATCCAGGTTGCGGATTTCAATCAGGCGCTTGTTGACGCCGCCCTGTTCGTTGACCTGGTCGAAGTACACCTTCGCGCCCTGGTAGAACTGGATGCCCAGCTGCGCAGCCGGGCCAGTGAAAGGCGCCGACTGGCCCAGGATGATCTTGT
>NZ_JBFUAZ010000173.1:0-7178 GCF_056406035.1 Polaromonas sp. P1_E1_2
CTTTGACGTTGGCCACCAGCACTGTGTAGGCCTTCCACGCCCGATGCAGCCCCATCGACATCAGGTCGTTCATCACGTCGTATTTGGGCGCCACGGAGTCAAACACCCCGCGCACGCGGCGTGCCTTGTCTTGCTCGTCAACGGATTCAAAACCGAAATGGGTACTGCTCATACCATCAATGCTAGAGGGCAAAGGAGTAATTGCTCTCGACAACCCTGAGCTGACATGGGGCATTGCGGCTTATTGCCCGCTTTTATGCTGGAAAAACAACAGTGGCGCGAAATGCCCATTCGCCGCCGCGCCGCGGCGCGCACCGCTCGCGCGGAATCAGTGGCTTGCACAGCCGTGGCCGCCGGGCGCGGCCATGGGTGCATCGCGCTCAACACCGGCCGCCTGCAGGCGCCTCCGGTACTCGTCCCATAACTGGGCCTGATCGGCGCCCAGTTTGTAGAGATAGTCCCACGAGAATATTCCGCTCTCATGGCCATCGGAAAACACGGGCTTGACCGCGTAATTGCCAATAGGCTCGAGCTCCACCACATTCACTTCGCGTTTGCCGGTTTGCAAAATTTCCTGGCCAGGGCCATGGCCCTGCACCTCTGCCGAGGGCGAATAGACGCGCATGAGTTCAAACGGAATCCTGAACTCGGCGCCGTCGGAGAACGCGATTTCAAGAATGCGCGACTGGCTGTGAACCGYCAATGCGGTGGGCGTGGGTGAACCGGGTTGAAGGCCTGCCATGGGAAATCGCTTTCTGAAAAGAAAAGGCCGGACGCATCAGGCCTTCGTGAGGATTCGGCATTCTGGCAATAAGCCCGTTGACATCAAAGCCAGAAATTGCCCTAGACCAGCACCCGTTCGATGCCGCCGTGGTTGGCCGCCTCCACATACGTGGGCAGCCACTCCTTGCCCAGGATCTGATTGGCCATTTCCACCACGATGTAGTCCGCCTCGAGCAGGCCGTTTTGCAGGTCATTGCCGTAGCGCGAGAGCCCTTGCAGGCAACTCGGGCAGCTGGTGAGTATTTTGACGTTTCCCGCCTCGGCAACGGCACCCGCCTCGCGAAGCTGGGCTTCGCCCTTGCGCAGCTCTTCTTCCTTGCGAAAACGGATCTGCGTGGAAATGTCCGGCCGGGTAACGCCCAGCGTGCCCGACTCACCGCAGCAACGGTCATTCTTGAGCACGTTGTCACCCAGCAGCGCCTTGACGGTCTTCATTGGCTCCTGCAGCTTCATCGGGCTGTGGCAGGGGTCGTGATAGAGGTAGCCAGCGCCGGGCTGGTCGGTGCGCAGGGTGATGCCTTTTTCAAGCAGGTATTCGTGGATGTCGATGATGCGGCAGCCCGGGAATATCTTGTCGAATTCGTAACCCTGCAGCTGGTCATAGCAGGTGCCGCAGCTCACCACCACCGTCTTGATATCCAGGTAGTTCAGCGTGTTGGCGACGCGGTGGAACAGCACCCGGTTGTCGGTGATGATTTTCTCGGCTTTGTCGAACTGGCCGCTGCCGCGCTGCGGATAACCGCAGCAGAGGTAACCCGGCGGCAGCACAGTTTGCACCCCCGCATGCCAGAGCATGGCCTGCGTCGCCAGGCCCACCTGGCTGAAAAGGCGCTCGGAGCCGCAGCCGGGAAAATAAAACACCGCCTCGGTTTCCGACGTGGTGCTCTTGGGGTTGCGAATGATCGGGACGTAGTCCTTGTCTTCGATGTCCAGCAACGCACGTGCGGTCTTCTTGGGCAGGCCGCCCGGCATCTTCTTGTTGATGAAGTGGATCACCTGCTCTTTCACAGGCGCCTTGCCGACCGTGGCYGGCGGCAGCGCCGTCTGCTTGCGTGCCAGCCGGCGCATCAGGTCGTTGGCCAGGCGCTGGGCCTTGAAGCCCACGTCCACCATGGCGCTGCGCATGAACTTGATGGTCTGCGGGCTGGTGGCGTTCAGGAAGATCATGGCGGCAGCGTTGCCGGGCCGGAAAGACTTCTGCCCCATCTTGCGCAGCAGGTTGCGCATGTTCATGGAGACTTCGCCGAAATCGATGTCCACCGGGCAAGGCGTCAGGCACTTGTGGCACACGGTGCAGTGGTCGGCCACGTCTTCGAACTCTTCCCAGTGCTTGATGCTCACGCCGCGCCGGGTCTGCTCTTCATACAGAAAAGCTTCCACCAGCAGCGAGGTGGCCAGAATCTTGTTGCGCGGGCTGTACAGCAGGTTGGCGCGCGGCACATGGGTGGCGCACACCGGTTTGCATTTGCCGCAACGCAGGCAATCCTTCACGCTGTCGGCAATGGCGCCAATGTCCGACTGCTGCATGATCAGCGACTCATGCCCCATCAAGCCGAAGCTGGGGGTATAGGCATTGGTCAAGTCGGCATGCAATATCGGTTTAGCATCGTTTTTGGCCTGAAGACCGCTCCCATCTTGCGCGAGCAGCTCCTGATTTCGTAGCAGCTTGCCTTTGTTGAAGCGCCCTTCCGGATCGACTTTTTGCTTGTATTCGGTAAAGGGCCGCAGCTCTTCGTCGGTCAGGAACTCCAGCTTGGTGATGCCAATGCCGTGTTCGCCCGAGATCACGCCGTCCAGCGAACGAGCCAGCACCATGATGCGCGCCACCGCCACATGCGCGGTCTGCAGCATCTCGTAGTCGTCGCTGTTGACGGGCAGGTTGGTGTGCACGTTACCGTCGCCGGCGTGCATGTGCAGCGCCGCCCAGACACGGCCCTTGAGCACACGCTTGTGGATGGCATTGCATTCTTCGATGATCGGCAAAAACGCGCCGCCCGAGAAAATCGCCTGAAGCTGGGCCCGGATATCGGTTTTCCAGCTGGCGCGCAGCGAATGGTCTTGCAACTGCGGGAACAAGGTCGCTACACCCGCCAGCCAGCCGGACCATAGCGCGCGTACCTCAGCTATCAGCGCCAGCGCCTGGCCCACACGGTCTTCCAGCAGTTCTGCCGAAGGAATATCGTTGGCATCGTCCGATTTGCCCAAAGGCAGGTTGCCCTTGAGGAAAAAAGCCTCCAGCTCGTCGCACAGCCGTATCTTGTTGGCCAGGCTGAGCTCGATATTGATCTGCTCGATGCCGTCGGTATATTCGGCCATGCGGGGCAGCGGAATCACCACGTCTTCATTGATCTTGAAGGCATTGGTGTGCTTGGAGATCGCGGCGGTGCGCTTGCGGTCCAGCCAGAATTTCTTGCGGGCGTCGGGGCTGATGGCGATAAAACCTTCGCCGTGGCGCGAGTTGGCAATGCGCACAACTTCCGAGGTGGCACGCGCCACCACATCGGCGTCGTCGCCGGCAATGTCGCCAAAGAGCACCATCTTCGGCAGGCCGCCGTGCTTTTTCGATTTGGTCGCATAGCCGACCGCCTTCAGGTAGCGATCGTCCAGGTGTTCCAGCCCCGCCAGGATGGCGCCGCCGCGCTTTTGCTCGGCGAACATGAAATCCTTGATCTCGACGATGCTGGGCACCGCGTCCTTGGCATTGCCRAAAAATTCGAGGCAAACCGTGCGGGTATGTGCCGGCATGCGGTGCACGATCCAGCGCGCGCTGGTGATGAGGCCGTCGCAACCCTCTTTCTGGATGCCGGGCAAGCCGCTGAGGAATTTGTCGGTAACGTCTTTGCCCAGGCCCTCCTTGCGGAAAGTCTTGCCGGGAATATCCAGCCGCTCGGTGCGAATGGGGGTTTTGCCGTCGGCTTGGAAATACTGGAGGTCGAAGCTGGCCATTTCGGCGTCGTGGATCTTGCCGAGGTTGTGACCCACGCGCGTGACTTCCAGCCACTCGGCCTGCGGCGTGACCATGCGCCACGAAGCCAGGTTGTCCAGCGCCGTGCCCCACAGCACGGCCTTCTTGCCGCCCGCGTTCATCGCGATGTTGCCGCCTATGCAGGAGGCTTCGGCAGAGGTCGGGTCGACCGCGAAGACGAAGCCGCCGCGCTCGGCCGCGTCGGCCACACGCTGGGTGACCACGCCGGCTTCAGTCCATACGGTAGCCACTGGCTTGTCAACGCCGGGCAACGAAACCATTTCGACCTCGGTCATGGCTTCGAGTTTTTCGGTATTGATGACAGCCGACTTCCAGGTCAACGGAATCGCCCCGCCGGTGTAGCCGGTGCCGCCACCACGCGGCACGATTGTCAGGCCAAGCTCGATACAGGCCTTGACCAGGCCGGCCATTTCGACTTCAGTGTCGGGCGTGAGCACCACAAAGGGGTATTCGACACGCCAGTCAGTCGCATCGGTGACATGCGACACCCGCGAAAGGCCGTCGAACTTGATGTTGTCCTTGAGGGTCAGCTTGCGCAGCTTGCGTTCCGTCAGGCGGCGAAGGTCGTACATCTCGCTGAAGGAGGTGTAGAAGCGGGCGACGGCGCCGCGAGCGGCGTCCAGCAGTTCGCCCACGATGGCGTCGCGCTGTTGATCTGCATCCGGGGTGCGGCGTTTTTCGACTTCGGTCAGCCGGTGCTGCAAGGCGTCGACCAGCAGCTTGCGCCGCTTGGGGTTGTCCAGCAGGTCGTCCTGCAAATAGGGGTTGCGCTGCACGACCCAGACATCGCCCAGCACTTCATACAGCATGCGCGCGGAGCGGCCGGTGCGGCGCTCGTCGCGCAGACGGTTCAGCAAGTCCCAGGCACGCTCGCCGAGCAGGCGGATGACTACCTCCCGATCGGAAAATGAGGTGTAGTTATAGGGAATCTCGCGGATGCGGGCTTCGCCAGCCTTTGCGTCATCGGCAAAGACGTTCAATTCTTGGAGGGTAGTAGGGGCGTTCATCGTGAAAAGCCAGCGGCTTCGGACCCGTGTCCAGCGCTGTTGCCCTATATTACCGCAGCGCAACATTTACCCGTGGCGCCATGGAAGTCGTATGTGTCCTTATGGAAATCCCGCTTGTCGGGAAGCCCGCAAATCGATTAAATCGCGTGTCACAAACAGTTTTTACACTGTCCCGTTTAACGTGGCGCGCCCCGGTGCGCGTCCAATCCCAGGAGTTTTAATGAAAAACCGTCTCTCAGCATTCGCCTTCGCGGCCCTCGGCCTGTGCGCGCCGCTGGCCAGCCAGGCCCAGACCGAGATCCAGTGGTGGCATTCAATGACGGCCGTCAACGGCGAATGGGTCAATGACCTGGCCAAGCAATTCAATGAGAGCCAGAAGGAATACAAGGTAGTGCCCACCTTCAAGGGCACGTACGATGAGTCCATGACGGCCTCCATCGCGGCCTTCCGCGCCGGCAATGCGCCGCATATCCTTCAGGTTTTTGAAGTGGGCACCGCCACGATGCAGGCCAGCAAAGGAGCCATCGTCCCGGTCGGCAAGATCATGCAGGACGCCGGAGAAAAATTCGATCCGAAAGCCTACATCCCCGCTGTTGCCGGCTACTACACCGCGCCAAACGGCCAGATGTTGAGCTTCCCGTTCAACAGCTCCACCACCATCTTCTATTTCAACAAGGACGCATTCAAGGCTGCGGGCCTGCCGACCGACAAGGCCCCCGTCACTTGGCCTGAAGTCGTCAACGCCGCCGCCAAACTGAAGGCCTCCGGTCACAAATGTCCCTTCACGACCGCCTGGCAGAACTGGACACAGGTGGAAAGTTTCTCGGCCTGGCACAACGTCGAGTTCGCCACCAAAGCCAACGGCCTGCAAGGCATGGATGCGCGCCTGAAGGTGGATTCGCCGCTGCACGTGCGCCACATCGAGAACCTGGCCAACATGGCCAAACAGGGCCTCTTTATCTACAAGGGCCGCGGTAACGTGCCGGAAGCCAGTTTCGTGTCGGGCGAGTGCGCCATGATCAACACGTCTTCGGGCTTTTACGGCAATGTGGCCAAAAACGCCAAGTTCGCCTACGGCCTGGCTCCGCTGCCTTACTACCAGGACGTTCCCGGCGCGCCGCAAAACACCGTCATCGGCGGCGCCAGTCTGTGGGTCATGTCGGGCAAAAAGCCGGCCGAATACAAGGGCGTCGCCAAGTTCTTCAGCTTCATATCCACGCCTGAAGTGCAGTCGGCCAGCCACAAGCGCACCGGTTACCTGCCCGTGACGATGGCATCGTACGACCTGACCGAAAAGTCCGGCTTCTACAAACAGAACCCGGGCACCGACGTCGCGGTGACGCAAATGATCCGCAAGGTCACGGACAAGAGCCGCGGCATCCGTCTGGGCAACTATGTGCAGATTCGCGCGATCGAGGACGAAGAACTCGAGCAGGTCTGGAACGGCAAGAAGACGGCCAAAGAAGCGTTGGGCTCCATCGTCAAGCGCGGCAATGAGCAGCTTGAGCGCTTCCAGAAGGCCAACAAGGGCTGATCGCCCAAGAGACAGAGCAGGCCCGCACGGCGGGCTAAACTCGGCCCGCTGCGCCCTCTCCCCCTCATCGGGGAAGGCCAGGCGGGTTTTTATGTTTTAGCACTCACAGGTTTTTGCCCACCGAAGGCCCTATGGAAAAACGCGTTGTCTTCCGATCCAGCTGGCTGCCCTGGTTGCTGCTGCTGCCGCAAATGGCGGTCATTTTGGTGTTCTTCTTCTGGCCAGCGGCGCAGGCGCTTCTGCAGTCGCTGCAACAGCAAGACCCTTTCGGCACCTCCATCGAATTCGTCGGCCTGGCCAATTTTCGGCAATTGCTGGACGACCCGAGCTATGTGGAGTCGTTCAAGACGACCGCGTTTTTCTCAGTGATGGTGGCCGGCATCGGCATCAGCCTGTCACTGTTGCTGGCGGTGTTTGCCGACCGCATCGTGCGCGGCGGCATGTTCTACAAAACCATGCTCGTGTTGCCCTACGCGGTTGCCCCGGCTGTGGCGGCCGTGCTGTGGGTGTTCATGTTTTCTCCCTCGCTGGGCGTGGTCGCCTACGCGCTGGGCAAGATAGGCATCAACTGGAATCATCTGCTCGACTCCGGCCATGCCATGACGCTGATCGTGATGGCCTCGGTGTGGAAGCAGATTTCTTATAACTTCCTGTTTTTTCTGGCGGGCCTGCAGTCCATACCGAAATCGCTGATCGAGGCCGCTGCGATTGACGGTGCCCGACCCTGGCGCCGCTTCTGGACCATCCAGTTCCCGCTGCTGTCGCCCACCACCTTCTTCCTGCTGGTGATCAACGTGGTCTATGCCTTCTTCGACACGTTTGCCATCGTCGACGCCGCCACGCAGGGCGGGCCAGGCAAGGACACAGC
>NZ_JBFUAZ010000174.1:0-7132 GCF_056406035.1 Polaromonas sp. P1_E1_2
TTGATAGGGCCGTTCAGGGCGGTGATGAGGTGCGGAACCATTCGGCCACTTTCGAGTAGGGAATCTGTTATTTGCTTCGGTTATATCTGACCGAATTTTAGGGAGATTGGGACAAACTACGGGGGTTACAAGGGGTAACGCCGCCGCAAGTCATCCAAAAATCCGTGGGCCGACTTCTCAGCCCGGCATGGCTTCAGGTACGGACTTCGCCCTGGCCCAGCACCACATATTTGAGGGACGTCAGCCCCTCAATCCCGACCGGTCCACGCGCGTGGAACTTGTCGGTGCTGATGCCGATTTCGGCGCCCAGCCCAAACTCGAATCCATCGGCGAAGCGGGTGCTCGCATTCACCATGACGCTGGCTGAATCCACCTCGCGCAGAAAGCGCTGGGCGTTGATGTGGTCGCGCGTGAGGATGGCATCTGTGTGGTGGCTGGAGTACTGGTTGATGTGGGCGATGGCTTCGTCAATGCCCGCCACCACCTTGATGCTGATGATGGGCGCGAGGTATTCCTCGTACCAGTCCTGCTCCGTCGCCGCTTTCAGGTTGGCGCCTTTGACGCTCGCCAGGATCGCCTGGGCCTCGGCATCGCAACGCATCTCCACACCCTTGGCGGCGTAAATCGCGCCGACTTTGGGCAGGAACTGCGCGGCCACACCGCGCGCCACCAGCAAACCTTCGCTGGCATTGCAGGGGCTGTATTTTTGCGTTTTTGCGTTGTCGGCCACTTTCACCGCCATTTCGATGTCGCAGGGGTCGTCGACATACACATGGCAGTTGCCGTCCAGGTGCTTGATGACCGGCACCTTGGCATCGCGGCTGATGCGCTCGATCAGGCCTTTGCCGCCGCGCGGGATGATCACGTCCACATACTGCGGCATGGCGATCAGGTGGCCTACGGCTTCGCGGTCGGTGGTCGGCACCAGTTGCACGGCATCGGCGGGCAGGCCGGCGTCAATCAGCGCCTGTTGCACCAGCGCAGCCAGCGCCTTGTTCGACTCAATCGCTTCAGAGCCGCCGCGCAGGATACAGGCGTTGCCACTTTTGATGGCCAGCGACGCGGCTTCAATCGTCACATTCGGCCGGCTCTCGTAAATCATGCCGAACACGCCAATCGGCACGCGCATCTGCCCCACGCGGATGCCGCTGGGCTGCTCCTTCATGCCGATGATGTCGCCAATCACGTCGGGCATCACGGCCAGCTGCTCGCAGCCCACCGCCACGGTTTCAATGATTTTGGGGGTGAGCTTGAGGCGGTCCAGCATGGGCCCGGCCAGGCCGGCCGCTTTTGCGCGTTCCAGGTCCAGGGTGTTGGCTGTTTGCAATGGTTCGATCTGGCTGCGCAGCAAGCTGGCCAAACCCAAAAGCGCTCTGTTTTTGATAGCTGCTTGCGYCCGTGCCATAAGGGCGGAAGCTACTTTTGCCTGTGAACCCATGGCCTGCATCAGGTCCGAGACGTCGCTGCGGGCAGCCAGGGCGGTGGGGGAGTCGGGCGCGTTCATCCTGCCATTTTGCCTCTAATCATGGCTGGGAGCCTGTCGGGCTTGGGGCGTCGAAAGCGAAAATCGGCCCCAGCGAGGACAGTTTTTGCAGGGTTTGCAGGCCCATAGCCCAGCTATGGGACAAAAAGACGGCGAAAAATGGACCGCTGCGGTCGATTTGCAGCCGACGATTCCCAAGTCCGACAGGCTCCTGGAGATCAGTTGCCGGAGCGAACACCGCGGCGCTGCATCATGTCCTGGCTCATGGCCTGTAGGGCTTGCGTCGTCAGCACCACCTGCGCAGCAGGGTAGGCCAGACGGTCTTCGTCCGCCAGGTGCCGTTCGTACAGGCCGGCGAAGTGGTCCAGTGCCGCCGTCTGGGTCGCAGTCAGCGCAGCCCCATCAGCCACCGGACTCTCAGCGATCTCGTGCAGCGCACTGCGCGCCGGGGGCCAGGCCGTATCCATGTCCCGGTGGTCCTGTAAAAGGCGCTGCACAAGGGTGCGCAGGCCGGCATCTGGCCCGGCCAGCAATGGCGGGAACACATGCCGCTCTTCATCCTGGTGATGCAGCGGCGCGGCAAGGTCGAAGTAGCGCATCACATCACGTGCCGCCTGGCGCGCAGACTCGTCACGGCCGTGTTCAAGCAGGTGCTGCTGCAGGCGCGCCAGCAGCACGAGCATGCGTTCCACCCGCTCATGGCAGGCGGCCAGCATGTCGAAAGGCGCCTCGAATCCGGCACCCGGTGCATGCACGCCGGGCAAGGAAGCAGGCCGCGTGACCCGGCGCACCATGCCCATATCAGCCGAACTGCACGGGCTGACCCTGCGGGTCAAACGAAATAAACGCCCCGATCTGGCCCTGCTTGATGGACTCGACCATGCGCTGCAGTGGTTCTTCCGCATCTTCGGTGGTCGGCGCACGGTTCACTGAGCCCGACATGGCCGCGGCAAACACCAGGCCCCAGTTGTGGCCGAACTGGCTGGACTCCTGCACCAGGGCGGCAAACGAACTCAGGTCCTCCGGGCGCTTGTCGACACACATCAGCGGGACCAGCGCGCCGCCCTGGCCGGCCTCAAAACGTTTACGTTGCGCCGGGGTGCTGTCCTCGGGCAACTCGACACCGGTAAATACAAACAGCAGGCGCTGCGGTTCGGGTTGCGCGCGGGCGGCCTGCAGCAGGTCGTCAAAACTCAGAATGTCCATGGCTTGATCCAGTCACAGGAATTAAAAGGAATCCGCCGGCCCGGATCCCGGTGCGGCGCTGTCGACAGAAAGGCTGCTTACAAAATCAGAAGGCACCGGCCTCAGGCGGGCGGGCTTGCGCGACTGGGCGGTGCCCATGCTGACAAAACACAGGGCATATTCACCGCCTGCCAGGCCAAACAGCCGGCGCAGCCCCCCGGACTTCAGCGCCTTGCCGCTGGTCAGTGACGAACCATAACCCAGGGCCGTGGCCATGAGCAGCATGTTCTGCACCGCACAGCCGGCCGAGACCAGGCGTTCAGCCAGGTCGATCCCGGCATCACCACACGCGCCATCGACCACGACCAGCATGAGCAAAGGGGCGCGGTGCGCTTTTTCGCGCGCCTGCGCAAGCTGTTCAGGGGTGGCTTGCGGGTCGCGTTCGACCAGCGCCGCACCGAAGACCGCGGCCAGTTGCGTGCGTGCCGCCTGCGGCACCAGCACAAAGCGCCAAGGCAGAAGCTGGCCATGGTCGGGCGCCGTGGCAGCGGCTCGCAAGATCATGTCGAGCTGCTTCGCATCGGGACCGGGTGCTACCAGCCGCTTCGGCAAAATGGTCTGGCGCGATTGCATGAGGGCTGCAGCCAACTGCGCCGGGTCGACGTCGGCCGCGGCGACTGCAGAGGGCTGACCGGGAAAGGCGAGCAGATTCATCAGTTCGCTTTCAGCTGGAGCGCTTATCGGCGTAAGGCTGATCCGCTCGCTTATTCACCCACACACTCCCAGATGGCCGCACTGGGTGCAATAGTCGCACCCATCCTTGCGGATCACGGCATGGGCACCGCATTCGCTGCACTTCTTGCCCGCCATCACCGGCGGGGCAAGCGCCATGTCAACCTGCGGCTCCACCACGGGTGTTGCCCCGGCAGCATGCTGCCCGGCCCGCCGCGCGATGATGTTCTGCACCGCATAAGCAATGGCCGCCACTTCAGAGTCGTGCCATAACGGAACACGCGTGCCGTCGGCCTTTTCGTAGGTTCCCAGCCGCACCGGGCCGCGGTCCCAGGCCACCTTGCGCATGTCGCTGAGCGCACGCTCAAGAAAACCACCGCGCGCGGCCAGCGAAAGCATGCGCATGCTGGAGGTGATCCACTGCTGCGACTCGCCGCTTTGTCCCACGGGCATGAAAAATTCGATCGCGCGTTCGACCGTGCCTTCCCCCATGGCAGCCGGCACAGGCAGAAAGGACACCACGATATAGAGCGTCTTGCGCCCTTCCTGCGTCCAGTAATCCACTTTTTCCGCCACCGCTGACAGCGCGCCCTTGGGCCGGCTTTCGATCACCGTGCGCATTGGGTCCACAGCGGGCGCGGCGGCCGGCATGGCCGCGGGGTCCGCATGGGTTTCCAGCACCGAGCCGAGAATAGCGTTGGGCCGGTAAGTGGCCAGGCCCTTGAGCTTGGCGCGCCAGGCCTGCTGGTACAGGCCCTTGAAATCTTCGTAGGCGTAGTCGGCCGGCACATTGACGGTCTTGGAGATCGCCGTGTCCACAAACGGCTGCACCGCTTCCATCATGCCAATGTGGCTGTCTGCCGACATCTGGAGCGCCGACACAAAATAACCAGGCAACTTGTCCACGTCACCGCCAAGTTCGCGGTACAGCCGCCATGCATGGTCTTCCACTGCGTACTCGGTGGTGCTACCGTCAGACTCGCGTTTCTTGCGCCGGTACATCCAGGAGAACGGCGGCTCGATACCGTTCGATGCATTGTCGGCAAACGCCAGGCTGACCRTACCGGTAGGTGCAATCGACAGCAAGTGGCTGTTGCGGATGCCGTTCGCGCGGATGGCCTGCTGCAAGGCGGCAGGCAGCCGGCTGGCAAAGGTGCCTGCAGCGAGGTAGCCCTCGACATCGAACTTCGGGAACGCGCCTTTTTCCTTCGCGAGTGCCACCGAAGCCGCGTAGGCTGCATCGCGCATGCTCACGGCAATGCGCGCGGCCATCTCGCGTCCCTCGGGTGCGTCGTACCGCAGGCATAGCATGGCCAGTGCATTGCCCAGCCCGGTGAAACCGACGCCAATACGGCGCTTGGCGGCGGACTCGGCCTGCTGTTGCGGCAGGGGCCAGAAGGTGACATCCAGTACGTTGTCGAGCGCGCGCACCTGGGTCGCCACCGACTTCGCGAAAGCCTCGAAATCAAAGACCGGCACGCCGTTGAAGCCAAAGGGGTGGCGCACAAAACGCGTGAGGATGATGGGCCCGAGGTCGCAACAGCCATAGGGTGGAAGCGGTTGCTCGCCGCAGGGATTGGTCGCTGCGATGTCTTCGCAATAACGCAGGTTGTTGTCCTGGTTGATGTGGTCCAGGAACAGGATGCCGGGCTCGGCGAAATCGTAGGCCGAGCGCATCACGGTGTCCCACAACTCGCGTGCCGCCACCGTCTGGTAGACCCACAGGCCGTCGGCGCGCTGGAAGGCGCCTTGCGCAACCAGTGAAGCGCCGGGTTTGGCCTTGTGCACCAGCTCCCAGGGCTGGTCTTCGGCGAGCGCGAGCATGAAGGTGTCAGGCATGCCGACCGAGACATTGAAGTTGTTCCAGCGCCCAGGCGCGCGCTTGGCGGTGATGAACTCGTGCACATCCGGGTGATCGATGCGCAGCACACCCATCTGCRCACCACGCCGCGCACCAGCGCTCTCCACAGTGGAGCAGGACTGGTCAAAGACGTTGATGTAGCTGCAAGGACCGGAGGCCATGGACGCGGTACCCTTGACCTCAGCGCCACGCGGACGGATGCGTGAAAAATCGTAACCCACGCCGCCGCCGCGCCGCATGGTTTCGGCGGCCTCGCGCAGTGCCTCGTAGATGCCGGGATAACCGCCGTCATCGACACCCTGGATGCAATCACCCACAGGTTGCACAAAGCAGTTGATCAGCGTGGCCTGGATGGAAGTGCCGGCCGCGCTCATGATGCGGCCTGCACCAATTGCCCCTGCGTGCAGGTTCTCGAGGAACAGCGCTTCGTGCTGGGCACGCTCCGCCTCGGGCTCGACCGAGGCCAGGGCGCGCGCCACACGTCGGTACAAATCCTCCACACCTGTCTCGCCGGGTTTGAGGTATTTTTCCTTCAGCACGTCCTGGCTGATGGGCTGGGTGGCCGTCATGTCTTGCGGCCGGCCAAACTGATCACGTTTCATGCGGGTGCTCCTGCTGGCCGAACTCCGCCGAGCAGCCATTGCATTAATTCTTGCACCGAACGGATCTGGTCGCCAAACGGCAACCGGGCGGCACCACGGAAGAAAAGGCCTTTGTGGATGTCGCCCTCGAAGGCATGCCCGAGTTGTTGGTCGATACAAAACTGGCCCATGCCGGCCACGCCATCGCGCAGGCCGCAATGGGTGAGGCAGTCGAACGACATGTTGCATTTGGCCTTCACATGGGCTGCCGCCTGGAGCCGGGCTTCCAGCCGCAGGTATTTGTCCAGCCATGGCGTTCGCACGGCGCGGGCGGGCAAGCCGGCCACGCTGATGAACTCCACCAGGTCTTCGGGTTTCGCCTCGGCCAGCACCTTCTTGAAGGCGAGATCGGCATCACACTCCCGGGTGACGGCAAAGGCCGTGCCAAGCTGCACGGCCGAAGCCCCCAGGGCTTGCAAGCGCAGGATGTCGTCCCTGCAGTTGATGCCGCCGGCGGCAATCAGCGGGATCWCGCGTTCGATGCCGGCCGTTTTGAAGAATTCCAGCACCTGCGGAATGACAACCTCGAAATCGAAACGCTTGTCATGCAGATCCGCGACTTTGGCGGCGCCCAGATGGCCACCCGCGAGACCGGGATGCTCAATCACGATGGCATCAGGCAGGCGCCCCTTTTTTTGCCACTTGCGCACCAGCAATTGCACGCCGCGCGCGTCCGACAGAATGGGGATCAACACCGCGTTGGGATAGTCGCGCGCCAGCTCCGGCAGATCAAGCGGCAGGCCGGCGCCGACCACCAGCGCATCGGCCCCGCTGGCCATGGCCTGGCCCACATAGTCTTCGTAGGCGCTGAGGGCCTTCATGACATTCACGGCAATCAGGCCGCGGCCCTGTGACAACTGACGGGCCAGGCGAATTTCCCGGTCAAGCGCTTCAAGATTGGCGGCATCGATCAAGGCCCGGGCATCAGGCTCCTTGTCCAGGTGGCGTGTTTTGGCCATCAGATCAGGATGCAGGCGCCGCAAGTCCACGGACGACAGGGTGCCCATGCCGCCCAGGCGTGCCACCGTGCCGGCCAAGCCACCCGCAGAGACGCACACGCCCATCCCGCCCTGCACCACCGGGATCAGCTCCTTGCTGCCAATGCGCCAGGGCCGAAGGCCCGAATCGTGAGCAAGTGTCTGCAACGCTGCCGATGCCGTGATCGAATTGACGTTTGCCTTTGCGGCAAGGTCAATTGGTGATGATTTGTCCATCGTGCTCCACATAAGG
>NZ_JBFUAZ010000175.1:0-7121 GCF_056406035.1 Polaromonas sp. P1_E1_2
TTGGTGCCCAGCGTGATGCTTTCCCGTGCGGTCGCGTTAAGCGTGGTGCTGGTGATGTTGTTGGCCGCGCCATTGGCGTCAAGGATGGCTCCGAGCGAGGAGCTGAGAGTGACCGAGCTGCCGGACACCGTCTTGACCGCCAGGGCGAAGGCAGCGGTGACGTTCACCGCGCCCGTTGCACTGACGTTTTCCAGGGTGCCGCCGTTGGCCAGGTCCAGGTTGACCTGTGAACCGGCGCCGCTCGCCACCGCAACGACCGGGCCGGTCGTGTAAATGGTGATGGGGCGGGCGGTGCTGGCGCCTATGCTGCCGTTGCCCGCCTCCAGGTAGACCGAGCCACCCGAGAGGGGATTGATGTTGGTCTGGACAGTTTGCGTACTGATGCCGCCCGTGGCCACCATGCTGAAGCCGGCGGTGCCCGCAGTCGTACCCGTGGCGTTGCTCAAAAAAGGCATGTAGGAGCCCACCATCAAGATATTGCCCGTGTTGGCGATATCGACGCGGCCGGCGCTGTTGAAGCTGCCCTGGAAGCTGGCGGTGGCGGCGGTGTTGCGAAGGGTGATGTCGCCCGATGTACTGTTGTTAAGTCTGCCGAAATTCTGGATCTGGTTGCCTGCGTTGGCCAGCGTCATGCCCCCGAAACTGGTGGCCTGCAAGGTGTTCGCGACGATGGCCTGGGTTTGCGACAGCGCGCCGCGGCTTAGCAGCGCAACAAGACCGGTGCCGGACTGGGTGATGCCGGCCGTTCCGTCCACCGTCCCCACCGACAAGGCAGAGTAGGAGCTAACCTCGAAATTGTTCGTTCCGTAGGCGCGACCGCTGACCTGGCTGATCTGGTTGAGTGAGTTGTCCAGGATGACGGTTTGTGCATCGGCCTTCAGGTTGGCAACCGTGAATGCCGCTGTTTGCGAGATGCCCGAACCTGCAGCGTTGCTGTTTATCAGGCTCAAGCTGGGTGCGCTGGCCAGGTTGATCGCGCCGCCGGTGTTGCCGATGACTATGCCGCCTGTATTGGAAGTGCTGCCGATCGCGATCACCGACGCGGTGATCCGGTTAAGCTCGGCGTTGCTCAGGTTCATGGCGGCGGTTTCTGATGCGCCGCCGAGTGTGATCGGCTGGTTGGCGCTGAAGATGTCCGTGTTGACCAGCACCTTGCCCGCGCCCGCGTTGACGGCGGAGCCGATGTTGATGCGGTCGCCCAGCAGCGTGATCGCACCGCCTCCGCTGGTGATGCTGGCGCCGTCGATGTTCAGGGCGTAGCTGCCGGCCGGCGCAATTGCACCCGTAGGAAAATTCATTCCGCGCAGCGTCATGGCCGCCGTGTTGGAGTTGATGCTGCCGCCGGTCAGGCTCACGGCATGACCCCCGCCCATAGAGCTTGTCCCACCGAGGTTGCCGATCATGGTGATCTCGCCGGTCGAGTTGATGCTGCCGCCCACCATGGAGATGCCGGTAATGTTCGCCGTTCCCCCGTTCGAACTACTGAACAAACCCGTACTGTTAAAACCAAGCCTGCCCGCGACGATGTCTGCGCCGGCATCGATGAGGACGCCGGAGCCGCTGATCCCGGCAGCATTTAACGAGGACGATCCGTCCAGCGTGATGCTGCGCAAGGTGCCGGACTGCACTTTTCCTCTTGCTATCAGGCCCTTGACCTCGGTGGCGGCACTACTGACACCGGCCCGGCCGGTAGCGGTGATATAGCCGCCGGTGCTGGATACCTCCGAGCCGGTGCCGAGTTCCACGCCGGCAGTACCTGCCAGGGAAAACAACCCTGTACGCCCGGTGATGTCGATATTGCCCGCACCTGTGATCCTGGCCAGAGAATCCAGCCGTACGCCGCGGGCCACCTGAGCGATGACCCCGGTCATGCCTACGTCACCGGCGATGGTGACGGTGCCGGTGCCGCCGGTCACGCTGGAATTGGTGACGACCACGCCGCCCGAAGAGCCGCCCGTGGCGCTGCCACCGCCATTCACCAGTCTGCCGGTGATGTTTATCGTTCCGCCCCCGCTGACGCCGATGTTGGTTTGCGTGGCGCCTTCATTGACGAGCTCGAGCGCGTGGTGGCTCGTCCTGGCACCCGACGCTTCGACGGTGATGTTTCCGGTGCTTGCCACGCTGGTGCCCGCCAGCTTCACGGCGCTATCGACGCTGTTGATGTTGGCATTGCCGCTGGTAAGCGTGGAGCGGTCCAGCAACACGCCATACTGCGACTGGTCTGTCGTGGTGCCGTTGATGGTGAGGGCGCCGGTGCCGGCGTTCACGGTGCTCTGGGACACCAGAACGCCCGAGCTCCCGGCCTGGCCCGCCCCGGACAGCGTGATCGCGCCTCCGCTGGTCTGCAGGACCGTGTTGCTGATATCCAGCGCGCCGGCGGAGTTGATATTGATCGTTCCGGCGCCGCCGGTCACGGAAATTGCGGAGGTCTTGATGGCCTGGCTGGCCGCGGCTGTGGTCACGCTCGCCGAGCCCCCGCCGGAAACCTTGAACGTCAGGCCGGCGCCATGCGTGCTGCCCGTGAGGTCGATGCCGGTACCGGTGGGGCCTGTGGTTCTGATGGTGAGATTGCGGCCACTGAGGAGCTCCACATCGGCATTGCCGAAGGTGCCCGCGACGTTGATCGAATCCGTGGCCTCGATAACCACGTCGGAACCCATCGCTTCAATCGTGTCTTCGTAAATGGTGTCGGCGGCCCCGCCTGTGCCGCCCGCGATGGTCATCGTGGCCGGGTCCAGCAGCCAGGTGCCGGTCTTGCCTCGCGGCGCCAGCGTGTTCACCCTGAGGCCCGGCAGGATTTTGAAGTGCGCGGCGCTTGTCTCGATAAAGCCGCCGTCACCGCCATCGGGGGCGCTGGCATCCAGCGTGCCGCCGATGTTGACCATGCCGTGTTCCATGTCGCCGATCAGCATGATGCGGCCGGCCTTGTTGGCGATGGTCTTCGCTTCAATGATGCCGGTGTTGTTGACGGTRCCCATGGTCAGGCTGTCCAGGGCTTTGGCCGAGAGCAGCACCTGCCCGCCATCGGCCTGGATGAGGTGTTTGTTCTCTGCCAGTGCGTTGATCGCACCCTGGTCGATGCTGTAGCCGAGCAAACTACCGTTGTCGAGGTTCAAGGTGACTTTGTTGCCCGCAGCCAGCAGCGCTGTTCCAAGGCTCGCGGTCATCACGCCTTCGTTGCGCACTTCGGGGGCCAGCAACGCCAGGTAACCACCGGGCGCGGCGTTCAGCGTGCCCTGATTCACCACTGAGCCACCGGAACCCGTGAACACGTTGTTGCCGGCCATGAAGTCGGCATTGCTCATGGAAAGGGTAGAAGCCACCAGGCCGCCGACGTTGACCTGAGAACCCGCACCAAACAACACACCGTTGGGATTGAGAATGAAGACCTGGCCGTTGGCCGTGAGGCTACCCAGCAGCTCGCTCGGGCTGCTGCCGGTGATGCGGTTCAGCGCAATCGCCTGCGCATTGGGCTGGTTGAATCTCAGCGCCTCGTTCGCTGCGGTAGACAGGGATGTCCAGTCGATGGCTACCCGCTGGGAGCTTTGGTTGATCGTGGTGGTGTTGCCGACCGTGGTGATGCCAGCCGCACCCGCGGTCACGCTGGCATTGGCCGCATCGGCAGCACGCGCCTGGTGCGTGACCACGGCAAGAGAAGTGAGCAATACCAGCGCTGCGCGGCAGGCGGTATTGAGCCTGAAGCCCGCGCCTTCGCCACCCCCTTCAGCCGATTCGGCCGGTGCCGAGCCGAACAGCACGCTGCTACGCGCAGAGCCGCCCTTGCTTTTGCCTCTGGCGTTCTCAGCCACAGCCACCCACAACCCTAAAGCCGCGTTCCAGACGAGGCGGTAAATACGGTTCATGCTGGCGTGGCTTTTCATGGAAGACTTTCGTTGACGGGCGGAACTTGCAGCGGACCAGGCGGTTCGCCAATCAGCCGGGCCCGCGCCCCGGCTGTTATGGAACGCTCTGGCCGACTGGCCGTCATCGTACGAATCACGAAAGCCGCTGTCTGTAGCACATATGCGCTACGCCAGATACCTTGAGGGGCCGCGTCCTGGACAGGATGTCGGGCTGCAGACCAAAAGGAATGGGCACGAACAGCTATCAAAAATATAGCGAACCGGCTGTTCGGGTGGCATGACGATCAGCACCGACGGGCAGCAAACAGGCCCTGCCGGTGACCAGACACCCGTTACCGGATTGCATGTAGAACAAACGATCTACACAAATAGCGAGTCGCGCGCCCGAAACCGTCGCAAAATGTCTGCCTGATGAATGCACCTCCCGCTGAACAAGATCTGCCCGTGATCCATGTCGCCATCGTCGAGGACGATCCGGGCTTTCGCGGAGCCCTGAGTCGCGTGGTGCAAGGCGCTTCTGACATGCGCCTGGTGGGCGCGGCAGGCACCCGTGCCGAAGGCTTGCAGATGCTGATGCAGCCGCCGGCCGATGTGCTGCTGGTTGATTTGGGCCTGCCCGACGGCTCGGGCATCGACGTGATCCGCGCGGCTTCCCGACAGTGGCCGGCCTGCAGCATCATGGTGAGCACCAATTTTGGCGACGAGACGCATGTGATGCAGTCGATCGAGTCCGGCGCTGCCGGCTACCTGCTGAAAGACAGCTCACCGCTGAAGATGGCGGCCGAGATCCGCAGCCTGGCCAGCGGCGGCAGCCCGATCAGCCCCATCATCGCCCGGCAGGTGCTGGCACGCTTTCGCCGCAGCACCGCAGCCGGCGCCGGCACGACGCCCGCCGATATCGACGCACCATCGCTGCTGTCGGCGCGTGAAAAGGAAGTGCTGGACTACATCACCAAAGGCTTCACCGCCGTGGAAATCGCCAGGCTGATGGAGTTGTCGCACTTCACGGTGCGCACTTTTGTGCGGCGCATCTACAGCAAACTCAAGGTTACCTCCAAGGCTGAAGCGATCTACGAAGCCAGGAACCAGGGCATTTTGGCGCAGTAGTTGCCCGCGCGAATGCCTTTTCATCACCACCGCCTCCTGCGTTTTTCGCCCCGCATGGCCGTAGCGCTGCTGGCAGCGGCTGCGGTGCTGACGGGTCTTGTCGCCTGTGACTCTGCAGGCACCCGCGCGGGTGGCTCCGCCAGCGCAGCGGCCCTGCATCTCACCCAGGCTGACTGGCAGGTGCAAACCGATGCGGGCTTCACCTCGCCACCGCTCACCCTCGACGGCCAAATCCTGCTGGACCGCTGGCAACCCGTTACGCTGCCGCATGCCCTGCCCATAGCGTTGCTGGGACAGGCCCGGGCTGCAGCATCCGCCGGCGAGGCCCCCGTCACACGCACCAGCTGGTTTCGACTGACCGTGCCGCAAGCCCCGGCATCATCCACGCCACTGGCGCTGTATGCGGCCCGCGTGCGCACCGACGGCACCCTCGCGGTGTATGCCGACGGTCACCTGGTACACACCGCACAGCAGCAAGGCCCGTTATGGAACAGCCCGCACACGCCGATGTGGGTGCTGCTGGAGAAATCAGCCGATGGCCGGCCGCCGCACGAGATCACGCTGCGCATCGAGCACACGGCTGCGACGCAGGTGGCGCTGTCATCACTGTGGCTGGGCCCGGTGGATGCCATCAGCTGGCGCTACCACGGCCGCCAATGGCTGCAGCAGGAATTGCCGGGGATGTTCAGCTCGGCTTTCCTCGCGGTCGGCATCTTCGCCTTGCTGGTGTGGTTGCGGCGCCGGCATGAGCCGGGCTATCTGCTGTTTTTTGTGCTGGCGGCCATGTCCTTCATGCGGGGCCTGCATTTTTATGTGAGCTTCCCGATTGCCAATGACTGGTTTGCCTGGTTCACCGTCAACTCGCTGTTCTGGCTGGTCACGGTGGTGCACTTTTCAATCGGCCTGCTGCACCGGCGCCAGCAACTGTGGCTGACGCGGGCACTGATCACCGCGTCCGTGCTGATGGCCCTGCTGACCCTGCCCCTGTGGTCGGCCCTGCCCAACACGCCGAGGACCACACCAGTGCTGTATGTGGTGGCCGCACTGATGGGCGTGAGCGTCAGCGCGGCGGGCGTCATCAACGCCTGGGGGCGCTCTCGCAGCGCCATGGTGGTGGCCATCGGGACGGTGCTGGCCACGCTCTTTAGCGCGACCGACTGGCTGGTACAGAACAATTTCATCAGCCCCGAAAACTGGTATCTGGGCCCGCATACCAACGCGATCACCTTCAGCGTCTTCGGTTACGTGATGTACCGCCGTTACACCGGCGCCATTGCGGAAGTCGAGCAGGTCAACGCCAGCCTGGCCGAGCGCCTGCGGGCACGCGAAGCCGAACTTGAAGCCAGCCACCGCAGCCTGCGCGAGATTGCCCAGCAGCAGATGCTGAGCGATGAACGCCAGCGCATGATGCAGGACATGCACGACGGCTTGGGCTCGACGCTGATCAGCGCCATCCGCTCCATCGAAGGCGGCGGCATGAGCGACGAACGCGTGACGCAGACCCTCAAGGACTGTATGGACGACCTGAAGCTCGCCATCGACTCGATGGAGCCGGTGGAGGCCGACCTGTTGCTGCTGCTGGCCACACTGCGTTTCCGGCTCGAACCCCGGCTGGAAGGCACCGGCGTCACGCTGCTGTGGGAAGTGCAGGTACTCCCCACGCTGGACTGGCTGAACCCTTCCAGCGCGCTGCACATCCTGCGCATCATCCAGGAAAGCGTGGCCAACATCCTGCGCCATACGCATGCGACCGAGATCCGCTTTAGCACTGCCATCGAAGGCGCCGGGGTGCAGGTCATCATCGAAGACAACGGCCAGGGCTTTGATGTCGACCAAGCCTTTGGCGACGCCGCGGGGAAAGGCCTGCAAAACCAGCGGCGCCGCGCGCAAACCATTGACGGCACGGTCAACTGGCAATCGGGGCCGGCGGGCACGCGCTTTACCTTGTGGCTTCCATTGGCCCCCACAGTCACTCACTCCGTGTAGTTCCTTGCCCCCCGAGGGGGCCGCCCGCCTGTGKCCCGGCAAAGCCGGTTCCACGGCTCATGCCGGTTGAAGAGTTCTGTGCGCACAAACGGGGGCCGCGGGACTGGCTTTGCCAGTCCGCAGGCTGCGCCCCCTGAGGGGGGATCTGGCTACACGAAGTGAGGC
>NZ_JBFUAZ010000176.1:0-7104 GCF_056406035.1 Polaromonas sp. P1_E1_2
TAACGTGCCGCCGGCGCCAGACACAGAGCGCTGGTACCTTGAGGTTCCCGACCCGTCCATCGACCGGGCTTCGCTGTATACCCCGGACGGTGTCGGCCGGTGGAACGAGCAGCGCGCCGGCGACCTGGTGGCGGTAGACAAGTGGCCAGTGCCGCACCGCCATCCCCTGCTGCCCATCGCGCTGTCGGCCGAGGTACCCACCCATTACCTTTTACGCCTGGAGAACGGCCATGCGTTCAGCCGCACCGCCATCCCCTGCTGCCCATCGCGCTGTCGGCCGAGGTACCCACCCATTACCTTTTACGCCTGGAGAACGGCCATGCGTTCAGCGCGCCGCTGCAGTTCATCAGCGAGGGGCACCTGAGCCACTCAGAGCAGCGTGTTTCCCTGATCCTGGGCATCTTCTTCGGGCTGACGGGGCTGGCGGCGCTGATCTCGGCGCTGGGCGCTATTTCACTGCGCGACACCGCGTACGGTTACTACGCCCTCTGCGTGACCCTGATGGGCCTGACGCAGGCGACCGTCACCGGCATCGCGGGGCTGCACCTGTGGCCGGCGTGGCCGGGGTGGAACGACATTTCGACATCCGTGCTGCCCATGCTGGCGGTGTCGGCCACCCTGCTGTTCATTTCCGCGGTGGTGGCCCTGCCCGAACGCTCATTGCGCCTGCACTGGCTGATGGCGGGCCAGGCCGCGCTGGGCGTGCTGGCGGCTGTGGTGCTGGCGCTGGTTCCATCTGCATCGCGCATGGGCCTGTTCATCCCCATCGTGCTGCTGCTGGAATTCAGCAGCGTGCTGGTCATGGGTTGGGCCTGGCGCCGCGGCGACCGGTTTGCGCCCTGGCTGATGCTGGCGTATGTGCCGGTGCTGGCCGCCGCTGGATGGACCATGGCCCGCAATGCCGAGCTGGTGCCCATCGGCTTTCTGACGCAGCACGGCATGCAACTGGGTGTGGCGCTGCATCTGCCCATCGCCATGCTGGTATTGATGCTGCGCAGCCAGCACCGGCGCGAAAACATCCGCCGCATCCAGGGCCTGGACCGGGTGGATCCGGCCACGGGTCTCATCAACGGCCACGTGTTTGCCGAGCGCCTGATCCGCATGATTGCGCGTTCCGAACGGCTGCGCCACCAAAGCGCGGTGATGATCATCGACCTGGTCAACTCCGAGCAGATCCAGCGCGATTTCGGGCGCAAGGCCGCCGAAGAATTGCCGCTGCATGTGGCCGAACGCCTTTTGTCCACCGCACGCGAGATCGACAGCGCAGCGCGGCTGTCGGAGCGGCGCTTCGGCATGCTGGTCGAAGGCCCCTTCAATGCCGAGGACGCCGGCACGCTCGGGCCGCGCATCGTGGCGCGCTGCCTCATGCCCTACAAAGGCCTGCACGTGGACTGCGTCGCACAGGTGCATGTCGCGTACGCCCTGGTGCCCTACCAGGGCTCGAATGCCCAGGCCCTGCTGACCCAGCTTGAAGAGCGCCTGGCAGCCGCCCCGGCCGACAGCAAGCGGGCGGTGTTCATGCTCGGGGACGTGCCGCCGGCACGGCCGGCAAGGCGCGACCGTCCCAGTCCAGCCTGAGCACCGCCTGGCACCAGTGCTGGTGCCAGGCTCAGGCTTTGTCTTTAGCGTCTTTGTCCGCCTTCGCCAGGYTTCCTGGTGATGCCGGCGCGCCCGCGCCGGCCTTTCCGGCTTTCGACAGGGCCCGCGGGTGCGCCGCGTCATACACCTTGGCCAGGTGCTGGAAATCCAGCCGGGTGTAGACCTGCGTGGTCGTGATGTTTGCATGGCCCAGTAACTCCTGGACCGCACGCAAATCACCGCTCGACTGCAGCACATGGCTGGCAAAAGAGTGACGCAGCATGTGCGGGTGCACCGGCGTTGCCAGCCCCGCCTTCAGCGAGCGCTGCTTCAGCCGCACCCGGATGTGCTGTGGCGTCAGTCGGGTGCCGCGCTGGTTGATAAAAAGCGCATGGTCTTCACGCGCCCAGCTGGCCCGGGCGGCAAGCCACTGCTGCAGTGATTGCAGCGCAGCCCGACCGACCGGCACGCTGCGCCTTTTGGACCCCTTGCCCAGCACATAAGCTTCGGCTGCATCCGTGTCGATCCAGCCGCGCGCCTGCGCACTGGCCTTCACATCCAGCCCCACCAGCTCGCCGATACGCAGCCCGCAGCCATACAGCAGTTCGGTGATGCATTGGTCGCGCAGCTCCAGCTGCGGGTCGCCATCCGAAGCGTCGGCCTGGTAGCCCGCGAGCTGCACGGCTTCGTCCACACTCAGGGCTTTGGGCAAGGGCTTGGCGGCTTTGGGCGCCCGCACGTCCTGCACGGGGTTGCCGCTGATCAGGCCTTCGCGGCCCAGCCAGGTGTAAAAGCCGCGCCAGCCTGAAAGGATGAGCGCAATGCCTCGGCCGCTGCGCCCCGCACCATGCATTTGCGCCACCCAGCGCCGCATGTGCACGTTTTGCACCGCCACCAGCGCCACCCTGGCCTGGTGTGCATTGGCTTCGAGCTTTTGCAGGTCGAGCGCGTAGAGCTCCACGGTGCGCTGGGCCAGGCGCTTTTCCACACGCACATGTTCCAGGTAACGCTCGACCAGCGGATCGGACGGCGGCAACACTGGCTGCCCGCCGCCGAATTCAGAGGTCGAAGGCGGCGTTTGCATCATGGCCGTGGTGCATGGCCCCGGTGCCTATTCGGCAGTGACCGGCTGGGGCCGCAGCCGCGTCAGCGCCGCGCCGGCCAGTTCGCCCAGGCGCTCCAGGAAATCCGTGCCCATACCGCTGTGAAAACGTTCCGGGTCGGGTGAAGCCAGCACAAGCAGGCCCGAGACCTCCGCGCCCGCTGCGGCGCGCAGCGGTATCAGCGCGATCGACAAGGCCACCGCGGGCTCGGGCAGCCAGTTGACCGCTTCGAAGCCCGAATTGACGCCGCAGTAAGGTGCGCTCAATGAAGAGGCAAAGGTTTTGGCGTCCTCGCTCACATCGGTCGCAAAACTCTCATCCGAAAAAATCCCGTTCACATCCCAGACCTTGATGGCGGCCTGTGGGATCAGGAATTCGCCGGTGATGCCTTCGACAATGGCGCCCGGCAGGTCGCGCGCCTGCGTCGCCTGCAGCAGCTTGCGTGTCCAGCGCTGCATCTTGTCGGCAATGGCCACGTTGTCCTGCCCGTGGCGGATCATGTCGACCATCCGCGTTTCCAGACCCTTGATCTTTTCTCGCAGCATGAGCGCCTGGCGTTCCTGCAGGCTGACGGCACGGTTGCCGTGTCCGCTGGACAGTTGCACCGAAGCCAGCAGTTCGGCGTGGCGCTCGAAGAAGTCGGGCGTGTTGGCCAGGAAGTTGGCGATGTCGTCTTCGGTGATGGGGTGTTCGGTTGGATTCATCCGGGCATTGTAGGGAAATGAGCCGGAAATGGGCCCCCACGGTCGTTCACTTCGTGTAACTTCCTGCCCCCCGAGGGGGCCGCCCGCCTGYGGCCCGGCAAAGCCGAAAAATAGCACACCCCTATCGGGCTCACTGCGTGTAGCCCTTTTCCCCTTGCAGGGGACGGTGCCTGCGGCCCGGCAAAGCCGGTTCCACGGCACCCCTGGCTTGAAGAGGCCGACGGGCGTAACTAACGAGGCATTCCACCAGCGGGGGCCGAGGGTCCGGCTTTGCCGGCCCCAGGCGCCGCCCCTGGAAGGGGGTGAACTTAGATCCCGTCCGGGATTTCGATTTCGGACTTAAACACCGTCGTAGCCGGCCCGGTCATCATGACGGGTGCATCCAGCTGGCCCGGCCATTCGATGGTGAGCTGGCCGCCCCGCGTCATCACGTCCACCCGCGCATCCAGCAGGCCCCAGCGTATGCCCGCCACCACCGCCGCGCAGGCGCCCGTGCCGCAGGCCAGCGTCTCGCCCGCGCCGCGCTCAAAGACCCGCAGGCGGATCTGGCTGCGCGAAACCACCTGCATGAAGCCAGCGTTCACACGACGCGGAAAGCGCACGTGGTTTTCAATCAGCGGGCCGGTTTGCAACACCGGCGCAGCGTCCACGTCGTCCACCAGTTGCACCGCATGCGGGTTGCCCATCGACAACGCCGCTATCAAAAGAGGAGCTGCTTGCGCTGACCCATCAAGGGCCAGCGGCCATTTTTGCCATGAACCTTGGGTCACAGGCGTGAGGCCCGACGTGTCAAAAGGAATTCGCACCGGATCAAACACCGGCGCGCCCATGTCGACCGTGACACGCCCGTCAGCCTGCATGCGCGGCTCGATGATGCCGCTCAGGGTCTTGACCCTCACGACGTCCTTTGTCGTCAGCCCCTGCTCGCGCACAAAGCGCACAAAGCAGCGCGCGCCGTTGCCGCACTGCTCAACTTCGCCGCCGTCGGCGTTGTGGATCACGTACTCGAAGTCGATGCCTTCGCCAGCATCCTTGGGCGGCGGCCGCACCGAGAGAATCTGGTCGGCGCCCACGCCGAAGTGGCGATCGGCCAGGAAGCGGTATTGCGCGGTGGAGAGGCCCAGCGGGGCGCGGGTTTCGTCGAGCATGACAAAGTCATTGCCCGCGCCCTGCATTTTGGTGAATCGGATTCGCATGGGGGAATTATCTGCGGTGCGAAGGCGGCACTTAAAGAGGTGAATCGGCCATTTCGCATCCACCGGCCGTTGTTTTGAAGGAATTCGGGGCGATACGCATGGTTTGCCACGGTTTTGCAGGGCAGAAAAATACGCCAAAACCCGCCGTCAACGCCCGCGCAGCCCCGAAGCCATAATTTGCAGATGCCACGTCCTTCCCAACTGCTCCATCCTTCGCGCGAACCCGCGCCTGTACGCCCGGCGGCCACCGTGCTGTTGCTGCGCGACACCCCGCACGGCGTCGAAGTCCTGATGACGCGGCGATCCACGAGCGCCAGTTTCGCCCCGGGGGCCTATGTCTTTCCCGGCGGCGGCATCGACGCGGCGGATGCCGCGGCGCATGCACAGTCCACCCGGCGGGCCACGCAAAGCGATCTGCATCTGACCCAGGCCATCGCGGCCATCCGCGAAAGCTTTGAAGAACTCGGCGTGCTGCTGGCGCGCCACGCGGATGGCAGCCATGCGACGACGGCCGACATCGCTTCGCTGGACCGCAAGGCGCCCTTTGCCGCGCAATGCTGCGAGCGCGGCCTCACGCTGGCGGGCGACGAGGTGTTTGTGCTGGCGCACTGGGTCACAGACCGCGACCTGCCGCGGCGTTTTGACGTGCCCTTCCTGGTCGCGCGCATGCCCGAGGGCCAGAGCCCGGTGGCCGACGAGGCAGAGCAGTTTGAGCCGGTCTGGGTGCTGCCGGCCGAGGCGCTGGCGCGGCACGCGGCGGGAGGATTTTTCATCATCTTCCCCACCATACGCACACTGGAAAGGCTGCAGCACTACCCCGACGTCGCTTCGGTGCTGGCGGCCTGCGCGTCCGAAGTCCCGCTCTGGACCTCCTGCCCGCGTGCCGGGCTGCTGGCCGGCAGGGAGGCGCGCTACATGGAACACGAAGCGCCCTATGGTGAGCTGGCGCTGACCTGCCCGGACGGGCAGATCGTGCACGCACTCGACTGGCAGACATCACAGCCTGTGGCGCTGCTCCACAACGTGATGCGCCTGACGGCGCCCAACCCCGGCGTGATGACCGGACCGGGCACCAACAGCTACCTGGTCGGCGACCCTGGCAGCGGCTACATCGCCATCGACCCTGGCCCGGCTGATCACGAGCACCTGCAGCGCCTCTGGCGGGCGGCCGGCGGCGACATCCGCATGATTGTGTGCACCCACTCGCACCCCGACCATTCACCCGGCGCCAAACCGCTGCAGGCCATGTGCAGCGTTGCACCGCCGATTCTGGGCCTGCCTTCGGCACCCACCGCGCGCGCCGCCAGCGCCTTCTCGCCGGATCGGCCGCTATCAAATCAGGAGCTGCTTGCGCTCACCAGCAAAGGGCCGGAAGGCGAAATCACCCATACCCTGAAGGTGCTGCACACGCCCGGCCATGCCGCCAACCATGTGTGCCTGGTGCTGGTGGAAGACGGCCTGCTGTTCAGCGGCGACCACATCCTCAACGGCAGCACCACGGTCATTGACCCGCCCGACGGCGACATGAGTGCCTACCTGGATTCCCTGGATGCGCTGAGCGCGGCCTGCGACGAACACCAGATCGGGTTCATTGCCCCGGCGCATGGCTACGTACTGGCGGACGCAAAGAATGCGATTGCCCGGCTCAAGGCGCATCGCCTGCAACGCGAAGCCAAGATCATGCGCGTGATGCAGGCCCACCCGGAAGGCACGATCGACGACTGGGTCGCAGGCGCCTACGACGATGTGGACCCGCGTATCTGGCCAGTGGCCAAACGCTCGCTGCTGGCGCACGTGGACCGCGTGCGTGAGCTGGGCCTTGTCCTTTAGCACTTTCTGAACAGGCGTTGGACATCGCTATTGATTTGCAAGCCACCACCGAGTACCCGCACTACTGTGGCGTGAAAGTTGCTAAACCTTGGACCGTACGTAAGGGTATATACCGGCGTTAAGGCCATGAACAGTCACCAAGGCTACTGAAAGGGGCTGTTTGACCCCAGGGCTGCGGTTTATACTTTTTGTTCGTATGCCGGAGGCCGTGCCTGACCGCATGGCTTGACGGGCATCACCATCATTTCAACCTTTTTTGAGGGACTTCATGTCTTCCTACTCCATTTCAACGCGACGTTTCCTGCAAACCGCCAGCACCCTGGTCGCCGGTATCGTTCTGGCCGCCTGCAGCAAGACCGAGCCGCCGGCACCCGCAGCCAGTGCACCCGCTCCTGCCGCCTCGGCACCCGCACCTGCGGCCAAGGTGTACGTCGTCGGCACGGACGCCGCGTATGTACCTTTTGAGTCCCAGAACGACAAAGGCGAGATCGTCGGTTTCGACATCGAAGTCGTCAAGGCCGTGGCGCAGAAAGCCGGCATCGAAGTCAAGTTCCTGAATACGCCATGGGAAGGCATCTTCAACTCCCTGAACCAGGGCGACCGCGACCTGCTGGTCTCGGCCATCACGATCACGGCCGAGCGCAAGCAGACCATGGATTTTTCGTCGCCTTACTTTGACGCGCAGCAACTGAT
>NZ_JBFUAZ010000177.1:0-7056 GCF_056406035.1 Polaromonas sp. P1_E1_2
ATATATACGGTTTATTCGACCGCTCACCAAAAAGGATCAATCCATGGCAACCCGCAAAAAAGCAACTGCAAAACCCGCCGCACCGGCACCTAAACCGGCCGCAACGCCCAAGGCACCCGTGAAAACCGCCGCCAAGCCCGCCCCGAAAAAATCGCCTCCTGCCAAGGCCCCGGCCGGCAAAGGCACGGTCAAGAAAGCCATCGTGAAAAAGGCCGGCGCCAAAAAGCCTGCGGCMAAACCACAAGCMAGCGCCAAAMCCGCCAAAACCGCAAAGCCGGAAAAAACCAAAAARCCMAAACTGGTWCGCGACAGCTTCACCATYCCGAAAACCGAATACGTGGTGCTTGACGGCCTGAAGCAACGCGCCGCCAAACTGACCCGCCCCGCCAAGAAAAGCGAACTGCTGCGCGCGGGCATCAAGCTGCTGGCCACCCTGTCCGACGCCGCCTTCCTGACGGCGCTGGAGCAGGTCCCCGCCATCAAGACCGGCCGGCCTACGCTTGGTTCTTAAGCCACGCAAAGGAACTGCAGGAGCTCCCAGCTTTCATGCCAACTAACGTTTGACACGAGCGGTGGCCGCAAGCATGCGAAGCTTGCTTGCGGACGTCCCCTCGATGAGGGGGGGGCCCTCAGCGGGCTACACGTGGCGACCGGGAATCTGGTTTACGCCTCCGCTGCCAGCGGCCAGCCGATTCGGGCAGCACGACGAAGACTGGATTGAACGACCAAGCGGTGGAACGGGGCGATGACAAGAATATAGAGACGACCCAGGCGGTTGTGGCAATGGACCACGGTTGATAAAGTCAGGTTGCGTTTGCCTCCCGGCAACGGCTGACTGGAGCAGAGGACAGAAAGCCTGAAGTCCAGGTGCTTGTCGTCTTCTCCAAAGACAACTTCGGTCGGGCTTGTGCCGTAGATCTTGAAGATGCCAAGACGGCCTGTTTTGCCCTGCGCTTCAAGTGAAGTGAGTTGCCTGGCGGTTTTGAGGCCGACCCTGCCGACGACCGCATCCCGGACCGACATGAGGGTACCAACCCACGGTGCCTGATGGGAAAAGATGAACCTCGCCAGCAGTTCGGGATTGGTCGACGCTCCGGGTGGAAGCTCGATCGAGTAGGCATCTGCGAGATTCGTCGATGCGTAGGCTCTGGTAACTGCCGACTCTGGAGGAAGCGATACAGGCGTTACGCGGTGCTGTTGGGTTGACATGTGTTCGAGCCAGTAGTTGGGTTCTGAGGTCTAACGTTTGCTATGAGCGGCGGCTGGAGGCAAGCGAAGCTTGCCGGAAGACGTCCGCTCGACGGAGGGGTTAGGCACCGCTCTTTGCATGCCTCGACCTTGCGTGAGCGAGCGTTGCCCAGTATGGCGCCAGAAGAGTGACGAGAAGGACGACAGGCCAGAGGTTACCGCCTTTGAACGTATACGCGGCGAGCAACTCAGGCCAAGGCTTGTGCTGGATGTAACGCCCGAAGCCGAACTCGAAGGCCAGTGTCAGGCACAACCAAAGAACGCCTACAAACGCACTTTGCTTGACCAAGATTCCTTGCTCAATGCGAACAAGGACATAGGCGACCAGCGCCACGCACACGCAAAGCAATACACCGCTCAGAACCAAACCGCCGGCCCTGCCAAGAGAAGGAATGAGAACCGCCTCTCGCAAAGCGCCATTTGCCACTGCCAGGCACAGTATGAGCACCCAGGCTACGAGCGACTTGAGCAGCAGCATGGGTCCGCCTTTCGGCGCCTAACGTTGGAGGCCAGGTGACGCCGAAGGCGATCGCCTTTGGGCCGACGGAGGAAACCTGCTGCATGCCGAGGCAACCATACCGCTTTCACTTGCATGCCGAACGGTGATCAACAGGAAAGGAGCATGCATAGTGTTTCAACTGCCAAAAAGCAAGAAAGCCGCGACCAGAGCCAACCCAACGAGCCCAACGGCAAATGCTTTTCCAGCGAATGACGGCCTAAAAGTGAGTTCAGACGGAGGAGGCGAACCAAGAGGCATCCATCCCCGAATAGTTCCAACCCCAGCGCCGCACTGATGGCAGCTTGTGGCATTGGTTCCAATGACCTCTCCGCAAGATGAACAAAAGGACATATGGTTTAACGCCGAGCTGACCGGCACGCTTGCGTGACAGCGTCCAGCGTTGTGTTAAACAAACTCGTCCTTTTACCACTGCACAAATGTCGCACCAAGTCCTCCCAAAGAAAGCGAAGCAATTGCAAGAATTGCAGTCAATTTCCACTCTTCTGAATTGAAAATAGACCAGGGCAATTTGTACTGCCTGTACGTCAACTCTTTCCCGTACCGCTTGTGACACCGACCCACGACAATTTGGCCCCCTATCACCCAAATGGCGCCCGCAATGACCAGCAATATAGCGCCTAGAGCATGCATCGAATTCCTTAGAACTGGCGAATCAAAAGGATTGCTTAACGTAATGTATGCCGCAAAACCTGCGGCATAACCTGGCGGTTGCGATCTAATCTGGACATAAGAAACTGGATCAGGCCCTGGAACGGCGGTATTTGCACTATAGCCTTGGCACCGGGAAAACTTACCTGTATTGGGTCCGTTTTTTTGTCCGCGGGCAGGCTTTGAGTGTGCTGCTGTTTCAGAGAACTTCAGGCGACTGCACGGTCACCACGACGGTCTGGTTGAGGCCATCCCGGTCGCGGCTGCGAAGCCACCAAAGCGCACCCTTCTTGACCGGGCATTCGCTTTCCTGCAAGCTGAGCAGCTGCGCGATGGCCTGCCCCAGGTTGGGCTGGTGGCCCACCACCAGAATCGGCGACCTGGCCGACGGCCATTGCACCAGTTCCAGCAGCTGTTCAACCGTGGCGTCGGGCGCCAGCTCACTGCGGATTTTGTATTTGCGTCCCAACGCCAGCGCGGTCTGCTCACAGCGCCGTGCCGGGCTAACGAAAATGCGCGCGCCTTCGGGCAACTGACGGTCCAGCCAATTGGCCATGCGGGCCGCCTGCTTCTCGCCCCTTGACGTCAGTGAGCGCTCAAGATCGCTTCCGCCCTGCGGGTCACCCTCGGGCCAGTCTTCTGCCTCTGCATGGCGCCACAGGATCAGGTCCATGTTATTTTTCCTGGTGATGGGGAGCCGAATAGCGTGCCATCAAGGCCGCTTGCGCACCGTGGCGCGGGGCATCGCCCTGCGGGTTCACGCGCAGGTAAGTGCCGTCAGGCTGCAGATCCCAGGCGTCGCGCCCGTCATGCAGGTAGGCCACCAGGCACTCGTCGATGATGCGCTGGCGCAGACCGGGGTCGGTCACAGGCCAGGCCAGTACAACCCGGCGCAACATGTTGCGGTTCATCCAGTCGGCGCTGGAAAGCAACAAGGTTTCCTCTTCAGCACAGCGGAAATAAAACACCCGTGAATGCTCGAGGAAGCGGCCGATGATGGAGCGCACTCGGATGTTGTCCGTGACACCGGGAACCTGCGCCGGCAGCATGCACGCGCCGCGCACAATCAGGTCGATCTTCACGCCGCGCTGCCCCGCCCTCACCAGCGCCTGCATCAGGTCTTCGTCGGTCAGCGCGTTCATCTTGGCCACGATGCGCGTGTCTTTGCCTTGCAAGGCGGCTTCGCCCAGCGAATCGATTTTCTCGATCAGCTTGCGGTGCAGCTGGAACGGCGCCAGCAGCAAATGGTGTAGCTTGGGCAGGCGGCTCTGGCTGGCCAGGTGCACGAACACGTTGTCGATGTCAGCCGTCATCAGCGGGTCGGCCGTCAGGTAGCTCAGGTCGGTGTAAAKGCGGGCCGTGCGCGGGTTGTAGTTGCCGGTGGAAAGATGGGCATAGCGCACCAGGTGTTTGCCTTCGCGCCGCGTCACCAGCAGCATCTTGGCGTGGGTTTTGAGGCCCACCACGCCGTACACCACCTGCGCACCTATCGACTCCAGCATTTCCGCCCAGTTGATGTTGGCCTCTTCATCGAAGCGCGCCTTGAGCTCCACCACCACCGTCACTTCCTTGCCGCGGCGCACCGCTTCGCGCAACAGCACCATCAGCTCCGAGTCGGTGCCTGTGCGGTAAATGGTCTGCTTGATTGCCAGCACTTGCGGGTCGTTAACCGCCTCGCGCAGGAAGGCGAGCACGCCGTCAAAACTTTCAAAAGGCTGGTGAATGGAAACGTCGCCTTCCTTGAGCCGCTCAAAGAACGACTGGCCGAGCTGCAACTGGGTGGGGTAACACGCGCTGTAGCCGGGGAAGAGCAGTTTGGGGTCATTGACCAGGTCCACCAGTTGCGTCAGCCGCACCRGGTTGACGGGGCCGTGCACCCGGTACAGGGACTGCGTCGGCAAGTTGAATTGCCTGAGCAGGAAGCTGGCCAGGTATTCCGAACAGCCCGCAGAAACCTCCAGCCGAACAGCCTGCCCGTAATGGCGTTGCTCCAGGCCCTGGCGCAAGGCGGTGCGCAGGTTCTTGACGTCGTCTTCATCCACGGCCAGGTCAGAATGCCGGGTGACGCGGAATTGCGAAAACTGCCCCACTTCGCGGCCGGCAAACAACTCGGCCAGGTGTGCCCGGATCACGCTGGAAAGCGACACGAACAGCCGGCTCTTGTCCTTGCCGTGCGAAGGCATATGAATCARCCGCGGCAACACGCGCGGCACCTTGACGATGGCAATGTCGTTGTCGCGCCCAAAGGCGTCATGACCGCCCAGCCGCACGATGAAGTTGAGCGACTTGTTGGCCACCTGCGGGAACGGATGCGAAGGGTCCAGCCCGACTGGAATCAACAACGGCCGCACTTCCCTTTCGAAATATGCTTTCACCCAGCGCCGCTGGGCCGCATTGCGCTCGCCGTGCGAGACGATGCGTATGCCCTGCCGCTCAAAGGCCGGCAGCAGCTCGTCGTTGTAGAGCGAATACTGGCGCGCCACCATGTCGTGGGCTGCCGCAGAAAGTGCGGCGAAAGACTGCACCGAATACAGCGCTTTTTGTTCATTGGCCTGCGCCGCCGTCAGGTGGGGCGCGGTCCGGACTTCAAAGAACTCGTCCAGGTTGGACGAGACAATGCAGAGAAACCTCAGCCGTTCCAGCAGCGGCACGTCCGGGCGCCTGGCCCAGTCCAGCACCCGCTCATTGAAGGCAAGAATGCTGTGGTCGCGGTCCAGGAACTGGACGGGTGGCGCAGCGGCTGCCACCGAGGCGGGTGAAGTGGGCATCAACAAGAGTGGTCTTTGTCATTAACAACAAGTCACAGTGTTGACGTGTTTCATGACAATGGCGTGACAGTACTTTTGACTGATGGTGCACCCGCCTGAAAAGGCTGGCAAGTACCGCTCATGGCGTTGTTGTGCCCGGCGGTTACGAGGAACGACTCGAAAAGCTGCGCCGCATGGGCCCAGCTGAAGTCCAGCGCGCGCAAACGGGCTTCATGGCGCGGCACAGCCAATGCGCTGTAACAAGCCTGTTGCAAATCTTCATGCATGACACCGCCGTGACAGCTTCCATCGGGCTTTCCAAGCACCTCCAGCGGGCCATCGACCGGGTAGGCGGCTACCGGTGTGCCGACTGCCATGGCTTCGAGCATCACCAGGCCAAAAGTTTCCGACCGGCTGGGAAAGGCAAACACATCGGCCGCCGCGTAGACCTTGGCCAGCTCATCCCGGGGCAGAACACCCATCCAGCGGACCTGCGGATAACGCTCCTTGAGCGTTGCCTCCAGGGGCCCTACCCCGCAGACCACCTTGGTCCCCGGAATGTCCAGCCTGAGGAAAGCCTCGATGTTTTTCTCATACGACACCCGGCCCACAAACAACGACACCGGCCGCACCACCGTCCCCATGGGCGGGTACAGCCGCGCTTGCGGCTCAAAGCCGAAAAGCTCCGTGTCCACGCCGTGCGTCCAGCTGCGCAGGTTCTGAAAGCCCCGCTGCTCCAGCATGCGCAGCACGCCATGGGTAGGCACCATCACGCCCGACGAGGGCCTGTGGAAATGGCGGAACAGCGCATAACCCCAGGACAGCGGAATCTTCAATGCCGCATGAAGGATCTCGGGGAACTTGGTGTGAAATGCGGTGGTGAACTTCAGGCCGCGCTTGAGGCAATAGCTGCGCGCAGCCCAGCCCAGCGGGCCTTCGGTGGCAATGTGGATGGCCTCAGGCGCAAAGGCATCGAGCTTTTCGGTCAGGCCGCGCTTGGGGCGTACCGCCAGGTCAATACCGGCATAACCCGGGCAAGGCCGCGTCTTGAAGAGGCCAGGCTGGATCACTTCCACCTGRTGCCCCAACTCCTGCAGTTCACGCACCAACTCCACCAGGGTGGTGACCACGCCATTGACCTGCGGTTGCCAGGCGTCCGTTACAAGAGCGACCCTCATGCGGTCACCGTGGAAGCTACATGCCCGCGGCCCTGCGTTTCATGCGCGGGCGCCCAGTGCACCAGCTCGAGGGTGCCGTCGAAGTTTTCCACGAGCGCGGTGCGGCTTTCCACCCAGTCGCCGTCGTTGCAGTACAGCACGCCGTTGATGTCGCGCATCTCGGCGCGGTGGATGTGCCCGCAGACCACGCCCTGGTGGCCGCGGCGGCGGGCTTCATTGGCCACGGCCTCTTCAAAGTCGGTGACGTAATTGAGCGCGCTCTTGACCTTTTGCTTCAGGTAAGCCGACAGCGACCAGTACGGCAGCCCCAAACGGGCGCGCAGGCTGTTGAGGTGGCGGTTGAGTTTGAGTGTGAATTCATAGAGGTTGTCRCCCACGTAGGCCAGCCATTTGGCGCACTGCACCACGGCGTCGAAGTAGTCGCCGTGGATGATCCACAGCTGCCGGCCGTCGGCGGTGGTGTGCACGGCTTCATCGWTCACCTCGATGCCGCCGAACTGGTTGCCAATAAATTCACGCGCAAACTCATCATGGTTGCCCGGCACATAGACCACGCGGCAGCCTTTGCGGGCGCGGCGCAGCAGTTTTTGCACCACGTCGTTGTGCGACTGCGGCCAGTACCAGCGGCGGCGCAGCTGCCAGCCGTCGACGATGTCGCCCACGAGGTACAGGTTGTCGCTCGGGTGGGCCTTCAAAAAATCCAGCAGCGCGACCG
>NZ_JBFUAZ010000178.1:0-7053 GCF_056406035.1 Polaromonas sp. P1_E1_2
CGCCACCTCCACTAGCACCGCCGGCACCGAAGCCAGGCGGGCCAGGAAGTCTTCAAGTTGCAGACTGGAGACACTGGAAACCATTGGTGACGACTTGGCGGTTGGAGAATTGAAATATTGGGCAAAATGCCTTGACTGCCACCTTAGCACTACCTTGGCGCCGGGCAGTTCCCGGGCATGATGGCAGGTATATCAGGAATCCAATGAGCCGGCCGTTCAAAAAGCCGGCAAAGGCAAGCACGATGAGACAAGACATGTCCGACTCCACACCGCGCCGCTTCTGGCTGGTGGCCCTGCTTTCAGCAGCAGCTGCCGCCGTCGTCAGTGCCTGCAAGACCGCGCCGGAACCTGCGCCCGCCACACCCAAAGCCCCAGACCCCTCTCCAGTGATCGGGCCGATCACCGGCCCGCAAGGTTCGGCCAGAAGCTCAGGGGCGACCACGCCGCGTGCCTATCGGGAAGACGGCGCCACGCATATCTACGGCCTCAATTCCGACCGTATCTACAAAGGCCGCATGCCGCCGCTGCTGTATGCCGTGGGTGTGCTGAATGTGGAAATCGACAGGGTCGGCCGCGTCACCCGTCTGGACTGGATGCGCGCACCGCGCCATGCACCCGAAGTGATGGCGGAGATCGAACGCACCATCCAGCAGGCGTCCCCCTTCCCGGCGCCTACGCGCATGGGCAAGGTGGTCTACACCGATACCTGGCTTTGGCACAAGAGCGGCAAATTCCAGCTCGACACGCTCACAGAAGGACAAGACTAGCCCCCACGGTCGCTCACTTCGTGTAGCTCCCTGCCCCCCGAGGGGGCCGCCCGCCTGCAGTCCGGCAAAGCCGGTCCTACGGCTCGTGCTGGCCTTGGTTGGCTCGCTTCGCATCGCGCTTTGAGCGCTGCCGTCAAGAGCGACTAGCGGTCACTCTATTTTCAGATTTTGGGTTTTAACGACGTTGCGCCAGGCGCGGTAGTCGGCTTCGATGAAGTGGCCGAGCAATGCGGGCGAGCCGGGTGCGGCTTCCACGGCGTCGGCCTTGAACCGCGCCACCACCTCGGGCAAAGCCACGACCTTGTTGATGGCAGCGTTCAGTGCGTTGACGATGGCGGGCGGTGTGCCGGTGGGGGCCATCAACGCAAAGTAGTTGACCACATCAATGCCTGCCAGGCCGGCTTCCGTCATGCTGGGCACGTCGGGCAAGGCACTTGAGCGTTTGGCACTCGTTACGGCCAAAGGCTTGATGCTGCCGTTTTTGATGAAAGGCAGCAGGGCCGGGATGGTGCCCGTGATCAGCTGGATCTGGCCGCCGATCATGTCCATGGTGGCAGGCGCCACACCGCGGTAAGGAATGTGCGTGATGAAAGTACCGGTACGGGCCTTCAGCAACTCAAGCACGAGGTGGTTGACACCGCCCGCCCCGGCCGAGCCGTAGTTCAGCGCACCGGGCTTTTGCCGGGCCAGCGTGACCAGCTCTTTCATGGTGTTGGCCGGCAGCTTGGTGTTGGCGGCCCAGACCAGCGGTCCGCTGGCGATCATGCCCACCGGCGTGAACTGGCGCAGCGGGTCGTAATTGGCGCTGGGCAAAGAGGCCGCCACGGTGGTGAAGGGCGAGGCCACCAGCAGCAGCGTGTAGCCGTCGGCCGGGGACTGCGCCACGTACTGCGTGCCGATGGCGCCCGAGGCGCCCGCACGGTTGTCCACTACAAAGGTGGCGTTCATGGTTTCGCCGAGTTTTTGCGCAATCAGTCGTGCCATGGCGTCGGTGCCGGCGCCGGGGGCAAAAGGCACGACGATCTTGACGGCGCGCTCAGGATAGATGCCGGCGGGAACGGATGCGGCCGAGGCCGGTGAGCCGGCAGAACCCGCTGAAGGGCCTTGTGCCAATACGGCTGGAGCCACGAGGCTGGCGGCGGTGCCTGCGGACAGCAGCAGGGCCTGGCGGCGGCTCAGGGTCATGGGCTTGACGTTCATGGAGGAGGGGGAAGAAAGTTGCACAAACCGCTGATTGTCGCCGCCCCGGATGACGGCGCCATGACACGGTCTGGCCTGGCGCCCGCTCAGCTGCCGCGATAGGTGGAATAACTCCAGGGGCTGACCAGCAGGGGCACGTGATAATGCAAGCCCGGATCAGCCACACCGAAGTCCAGCGTCACCTGGTCCAGGAAAGCCGGCTCGGGCAATTTCACGCCGCGCGCCTTGAAGTAGGCCGCCACCTCGAACACGAGCCGGTAGGTGCCGGCTTTCAGATTAGCGCTGTCGTATAGCAGTCCATCGGGATTGCGCCCATCTTCATTGAGGATGAAGTGCTTCACCAGCGTCGCCTGACCCGCATGCGTGGTGTAGAGCGACGCCTTCATGCCGCCTGCCGGCGTGCCGTGCATGGTGTCCAGTACATGTGTGCTCAAGCCCATGGCAGTCCCTGAAGATTGTTTTTCAATTTCGGTTTACCAAAAGTGTATACACTTTTCGACATTCCGGCTATTATCGACCGATGGAATCGTCAACCACGCACACCATCGTCGAAGCCCTGACCAAGGCCATTGTGGAGCACAGGCTGCACCCGGGCACCAAGCTGGCCGAACAAAAACTGGCCGACCATTTCGGCGTCTCGCGCACGCTGGTGCGGCAGGCATTGTTCCAGCTCTCGCAAAACCGCCTGATCCGCCTGGAGCCGGCGCGCGGTGCTTTCGTGGCTGCACCGTCCGTGATGGAAGCGCGCCAGGTGTTTGCCGTGCGCCGCATGCTCGAAGCCGAGATGACGCGGGCCTTTGTGCGCGAAGTCACCCCTGCCAAAATCAAGGCGCTGAAAGAACACGTCGCGCGGGAAAAGTCGGCGGTCGACCTCGGGGACGTTTCGGGCCGGACGGAGTTGCTGGGCGACTTTCATGTGCGCATAGCCGAGCTCATGGGCAATGAAGTGCTGGCCCAGATGCTTGGCGAGCTGACCTCGCGTTGCGCCCTCATCACCCTGATGTACCAGACCGCCACCGCCGCCGAACACTCCAACGACGAGCACGCCGAAATCGTCAAGGCGCTGGCCGCCAGGAACGAAGCGCTGGCCGTACGCCTCATGAATGACCATCTGCTGCATGTCGAGAAGAGCCTCTCCTTTGACCGCAAGGTACCGACGAACGATATTTCCATGGCACTGTCATGAGTACGGATATGAACACTGGCTACCCTAGAGATTTGATCGGCTACGGCCGCAACCCGCCACAAGCCAACTGGCCGGGGCGGGCACGCATCGCCGTGCAGTTCGTCCTCAACTATGAGGAAGGCGGCGAAAACTCGGTGCTGCACGGCGACGCCGGCTCCGAACAGTTTTTGTCCGAGATGGCCAATCCACCCAGCTTTGCCGACCGGCACCTGAGCATGGAAGGCATTTACGAATACGGCTCACGCGTGGGCGTATGGCGCATCCTGCGCGAGTTTGAAAAGCGCAAATTACCGCTCACGGTGTTCGGCGTGGGCATGGCGCTGCAGCGCCACCCCGAAGTCGCCGCGGCCTTCACTGAACTCGGCCACGAGATCGCCTGCCACGGCTGGCGCTGGATCAACTACCAGCAGATCGACGAAGCCACCGAACGCGAACACATGCGCCTGGGCCTGGACGCGATCGAAAAGCTCACCGGCACACGTCCGCTGGGCTGGTACACCGGCCGCGACAGCCCCAACACGCGCCGGCTGGTGGCCGACGACGGCCGGCTCGAATACGACAGCGACTACTACGGCGACGACCTGCCCTTCTGGACCGAGGTGAAACGCACCGACGGAAAAGTCGTGCCGCGCCTGGTCGTGCCTTACACGCTGGACACCAACGACATGCGCTTTTCCCTGCCGCAGGGCTTCTCGCAGGCCGATGATTTTTTCATCTACCTGCGCGACAGTTTTGATGCGCTGTATGCCGAAGGCAGTGCGTCGCCCAAGATGCTGAGCATCGGCATGCATTGCCGCCTGCTGGGCCGGCCGGGCCGCATCGTGGCGCTGCAGCGTTTTCTTGACCACGTGCAAAAGCATGAGCGCGTCTGGGTCTGCCGCCGCATCGATATAGCGCGCCACTGGCAGGCCAACCATCCTTACATGCCCCGGCAGGAAAGCTGAACATGGCCATCACGCTGGAACAAGTCAATGCCGTACCGCGCGCAGAAGCGCTGCAACTGCTCGACGGCCTCTATGAGCATTCCCCCTGGATTGCCGAAAAGGCGCTGGACGCCCGCCCTTTCCAGTCACTCGCCCACCTGAAGCACACCATGGCGCAAGTACTGCGCGAGGCCGGCAAGGACGCGCAGGTCAAGCTCATCCAGGCCCACCCCGAACTGGCCGGCAAAGCCATGGTCAGTAAAAGCCTGACGGGGGAATCGGCCAACGAGCAAGGCAAGGCCGGCCTCACGGACTGCACGCCCGAAGAGTTCGCCACCCTGCAAAAACTCAATGCCGACTACAACGCAAAGTTCGGCTTTCCTTTCATCCTGGCGGTGCGCGGCCCGCGCGGTGACGGTTTGAGCAAGCAGCAGATCATCGAGACCTTCGCGCGGCGCCTGCAAAACCACCCTGACTTTGAGCTGCAGGAAAACCTGCGCAACATCCACCGCGTGGTGGAACTGCGGCTCAACGACAAGTTCTCCGCCACGCCCGCGCTGGGCAACGACGTGTGGGACTGGCAGGAAACCCTTTCGCAGTACAGCGATCCGGGCTATCTTGAAAAAGGCCAGCTCACGGTGACCTACCTCACTGATGCGCACCGTGCCTGCGCGGCTTTCATCAGCCACACCATGCGGGACTGCGGCTTTGACGAGGTGAAGATCGACGCGGTCGGCAACGTGGTGGGTATCTACAACGCCGCCACCCCCAACGCCAAGACCCTGCTGACCGGCAGCCACTACGACACCGTGCGCAACGGCGGCAAATATGACGGCCGGCTCGGGATTTTTGTGCCCATGGCCTGCGTGCGCGAGCTGCACCGCCAGGGCAAGCGCCTGCCCTTTAATTTTGAGGTGGTCGGCTTTGCCGAAGAAGAAGGCCAGCGCTACAAAGCCACCTTTTTGGGTTCGGGCGCGCTGATTGGCGACTTCAAGCCCGAGTGGCTGGAGCAAAAAGACGCTGACGGCATCACCATGCGCGAGGCCATGCACAACGCGGGCCTCAAGCCCGAAGACATCACGAAGATCAAACGTGACGCGGACAACTACCTCGGCTTTATCGAGGTGCACATCGAGCAGGGCCCGGTCCTCAACGAGCTTGACCTGCCGCTGGGCATCGTCACCTCCATCAACGGCAACGTGCGCTACCTGTGCGAGATAACCGGCATGGCCAGCCACGCCGGCACCACGCCCATGACCCGCCGCCGCGACGCCGCAGCGGCCGCGGCCGAACTGCTGCTGTATGTGGAACGGCGCGCGGCGCAAGACGGAAATTCCGTCGGCACGGTCGGCATGCTGCAGGTACCCAACGGCTCCATCAACGTGGTGCCCGGGCGCTGCCTCTTTTCGCTCGACCTGCGCGCGCCCATCGATGCGCAGCGCGACGCGCTGGTGGCCGACGTGCTGGCCGAACTCAAAAGCATTTGCGAGCGCCGCGGTATGCACTTCACGACCGAATTGACCGAGCGCGCCGCCGCTGCACCCAGCGCACCTGCCTGGCAACAGCGCTGGGAAGCCGCTGTGCAAGGCCTGGGCGTGCCTCTGTACCGCATGCCTAGCGGTGCCGGCCATGACGCGATGAAACTGCACAAGGTGATGCCGCAGGCCATGCTTTTTGTACGGGGCCAGAACTCCGGCATCAGCCACAACCCGCTGGAAAGCACCACCAGCGACGACATCGAACTTGCGATCCAGGCCCTGGCGCATCTGCTCACTAATCTCTCTCCTGAACAACAATGACCCTCACTACAGATTACGCCCGGCTTGACAGCTGGATCGATGCCCATTTCGACGAAGAAACGGCATTCCTGCAGCAGCTCATCCGCGTGCCCACCGACACGCCACCGGGCAACAACGCGCCACATGCCGAGCGCACGGCAGAGCTCATCAAGGCCTTCGGTTTTGACGCTGAGAAACACCCCGTGCCCGAAGCCGACGTGCGCGGCTACGGCATGGAGTCCATCACCAACCTGATCGTGCGCCGCCACTATGGCGGCAAGGGCGAAGAAATGGAAAAAGGAAGGACCATTGCCCTCAACGCCCACGGCGACGTGGTGCCGCCCGGCGAAGGCTGGACCAAAGATCCCTATGGCGGCGAGATTGAAGGCGGCAAAATTTACGGCCGCGCCTCAGCTGTCAGCAAATGCGATTTCGCAAGCTTCACCTTTGCGGTGCGTGCGCTCGAATCACTGGACGCACCACTCAAAGGCAGCGTTGAGTTGCACTTCACCTACGACGAGGAATTCGGCGGCGAAATGGGCCCGGGCTGGCTGCTCAAGAAAGGCCTTACCAAGCCTGACCTGTTGATCGCGGCAGGCTTTTCTTACGAGGTCGTCACCGCGCACAACGGCTGCCTGCAGATGGAAGTCACGGTGCACGGCAAGATGGCGCATGCCGCCATTCCCGACACCGGCATCGACGCCTTGCAGGGCGCGGTGCACATCCTCAATGCACTCTATGCACAGAACGCGCTCTACCAGCAGGTGACGTCAAAGGTCGAAGGCATCCAGCACCCTTACCTGAACGTGGGGCGCATCGAAGGCGGCACCAACACCAACGTCGTGCCCGGCAAGGTGATGTTCAAGCTGGACCGCCGCATGATCCCCGAGGAGAACCCCGCCGAGGTCGAAGCCAACATCCGCAAAGTGATTGGCGACGCGGCGGCTGGCTGCAAGGGCATCACAGTCGACATCAAGCGCCTGCTGCTGGCCAACTCGATGCGGCCGCTGGCGGGCAACAAGCCCCTGGTGGAGGCCATCCAGAAGCATGGCGAGGCGCTCTTTGGCCAGRCCATTCCGGCCATGGGCACGCCRCTGTACACCGATGTGCGGCTGTACGCCGAGGCCGGCATTCCCGGCGTCATTTACGGCGCCGGGCCGCGCACCGTGCTGGAGTCCCATGCCAAGCGGGCCGACGAA
>NZ_JBFUAZ010000179.1:0-7047 GCF_056406035.1 Polaromonas sp. P1_E1_2
TTTCCGGCCTGAGCCGTTTTCAGGCATAAAACGGGCTGTGGCCTATATTTGACGGGCGCAAGCAGCTATTAAAAATATAGCGTGCGACGCTGCTGGTCCTTCTTTTCCAATCTTCCTTTTTCACCATGACCCACGAATTCAGGTTTTGCCCCAACTGCGCGACGCCGCTGGCCATGGTGTCGCAGATGGAAGACGGCGGCGAGAAGGCGCGGCTGCGTTGCCCGGCCTGTGGCTATACCCACTGGAACAACCCCACCCCCGTGCYGGCAGCCGTGATTGAGTACAAGGGCCAGGTTKTACTGGCCCGCAATGCCGCCTGGCCCGGCAAGATGTACGCGCTGATCACCGGCTTCATGGAGGCCGGGGAAACGCCCCAAGGCGGCATAGCACGCGAAATCAAGGAAGAAACCAGCCTGGACACCACCTCGCTTGATTTGATTGGCGTCTATGACTTCCAGCGCATGAACCAGATCATCATTGCCTACCACGCAGTTTGCACGGGGGATGTCTGCCTGTCGCCCGAACTGGTGGACTACCGGCTCTACGACCTGGACAAGCTCAAATGCTGGCCTGCGGGCACGGGCTACGCGCTGGCCGACTGGCTGCGCACGCGCGGCCATGAACCTGAGTTTGTGGATTGGGCTACCGTGCTGAGCAAGGTGGAACCGGACGGCGACAGCAAGGCCGGGTAAAACCGGATGGACGGACAAAAGGGGCTTTGCGCTTTGCTTAAAATCGCGGCAACCCAAGGATTTTCATGAACATCGACAAAGAACTCGACACCCGCGGCCTCAATTGCCCACTGCCCATCCTGAAAGCCAAAAAAGCGCTGACGGAAATGCTCAGCGGCCAGCTGCTTCGAGTTGTATCAACCGACGCCGGCTCTACCCGCGATTTCCAGGCATTTGCCAAACAAACCGGCAACGAACTGGTCGAGCAGCAGGTTGCCGGCAGTGACTTTATTCACGTTTTAAAGCGGCGCTGATTCTGTAACAGGCGGTTATCAGGCCACCTGTTTGCGACGTTCACGGCCCGACCAGCCAATTTGCAGGTTGTCCAGGTAATTCCGGAAATACACGCCCACTTCAGGGTGCTCCAGCGCCAGCTCTACGGTTGCTTCCAGGAAACCTTCCTTACTCCCGCAGTCATAGCGTTTGCCTTCGTATTGGAAGGCATACACGTTCTCCTGGCCCAGCAGGCTTGATATGCCGTCGGTGAGCTGCAGCTCGCCACCCACGCCGGAAGTCTGCTTTCGGATGTGCTCAAAAATCGCGGGCGTCAGGATGTAGCGTCCGGCCACGCCCATGCGTGAAGGTGCCACCTCAGGCGCCGGTTTTTCGACAATCCTTTTGACTTTCATCAGGCCGGTGCTGGCGCCTTCCGTGGCTACGATGCCGTAACGGCGGGTTTGATCGAGAGGGACCTCCTGCACCGCCAGAATGGATTGCTGGACCTCGGCAAATTGCGCCGCCATCTGGGCCAGCACCGGCTGGCCGCCTTTCGGGCCGACCATCAAGTCGTCGGCCAGCAACACCGCAAAAGYCTCCTGGCCCACCAGGTGCTCGGCGCAGAGCACTGCATGGCCCAAACCCAGGGACCGGGGCTGGCGCACATAAGAAAAATTCATGTCGTCCGGCTGGACTGAGCGCACCAGCGATAGCAGTGCGTGCTTTTGGGCTACTTCAAGTTCGTTCTCTAGTTCATAAGCAGTATCGAAGTGATCTTCGATGGCCCGTTTATTGCGTCCAGTAACAAAAATCATGTGTCGGATGCCTGCGGCGTAGGCTTCTTCCACTGCGTATTGGATCAACGGTTTGTCCACCACAGGGAGCATTTCCTTGGGTTGGGCCTTGGTGGCTGGCAGAAAACGGGTGCCGAGACCAGCAACCGGGAAAACGGCTTTATTTAATGTAAATTTTTGCATCGACTTTGACCGAATAAAAGCCTAAAGTGTTGCGTTGTTGGTACAGCGCGTGGGTCGGACAAATGCCCGAATCTGCGTGAGCACAGCACGCAATCGAGAGTTTGCAGGAAAAAGGATTGACTGAGTGGACATCTTACTTCTTGATGCGTTAGTGCCCGAAGCAATGGCCTGGCTTGAAACCCGGCATGGCGTCGCCTACCATCCAGAGCTTGCCGACGATCTGACATCGCTGCGCAAGATCGCGTACAAAACCAAAGGCATTGTTTTTCCGCGCCAGACTGTGGTCACGCGCGAGTTCCTCGATTTCCTGCCCAGGCTCAAGGCCATCGGGCGCCTGCACGTAGGAACCGACAACACCGACCTGGAGGCCTGCAAGGAGCGCGACATCAAGGTCGTGCATGCCAGCAGCGCCAACGTCCGCTCCAACGCAGAATATCTTTTGAGCAGCCTGTTGTTGCTGTACCGTCGCGGCCTTGTCTCGGCCTTGATGGGACGCCGCCATCCCACGACGCAAATGGGGCGCGAGCTTCATGGCAGCACCGTGGGCATTCTGGGCCTGGCCCCGACGGCGCACACGCTGGCCGGCATGCTGAGCGGGCTCGGCGTGCGGCTTGTCGGCTATGACCCGGCGGTTCATCACACCGCGCCCATTTGGGAGCGCCTGCGCATACAGCCTGTTTCGCTGTCCGAGCTGGTCAGCCAGTCTGATGCGGTGTCAGTGCAGATGCTGTACGCCACCCGGTTCCGGGGTTTCGTGAACGACAAACTGCTGGCGGGCTGCAAGCGCAGCCAGTTGTGGGTTGGCATCAGCCGCAGTGAATTGTTTGATGAAGGCGCATTGGCCGCTGCGCTGTGCGACGGCCGGATTGAGGCCTGCATCCTGGACGGCGCTGAAGCAAGTTTCCTGGGTGACACCTCACCGCTCAAAGGGTTGAAGAACCTGTTTGTTACGCCACGCCTGGGCTCCCACACACGCGAGGCACGCCTGCGCTCGAGCTGGTATGTAGCCCACCGTATGCATGAAGCTCTGGGCACGCAGCACAGCGGCATGGACCAGTTGACCAGCACTCCCATGGGCCTGGAGCCAGGCAGTGTCCCGCCGTCGCAGTGGTCTGAACCTGAATTCATGATCAGATAGATGTTGGCCCCCACGTTCGCTCACTTCGTGTAGCTCTCTGCCCCCCGAGGGGTGCTGCGCCTGCGGTCTGGCAAAGCCAGTCCCGCGGCCCCTGCTGGTGAAGAACCATCCATCTTTTACCGTTGCAGTTGACTGGTCTTGGCGTATACGCAGCTCGCGGGTCTTACGGGGGCTCGCTTCGCATCCCGATCAATAAAAAAAGCCCCGCAATGCGGGGCTTTTTACTGGTGGTGGTCTGGCGCTTATTTCAAACGTGTCAGTTGTTCGCGAATCTTGGCCAGGGCTGCCTGGTTATCGGCCAGGCGCTTGCGTTCCTGTTCCAGTACGGCCGGGGGCACCTTGTTGACGAAGGCTTCATTGGCGAGCTTGGTTTCGGACTTGGTGATTTCTCCTGCCAGGCGGGTTTCTTCCTTTTGCAGGCGAATCTTTTCTGCCGCCAGATCGACTTCCATGTAAAGGCACAGGCGCGCTTCGCCGACGATGGCCACAGGTGCAGACTGCGCTGCAGCGGCCCAACTGGCTTCGTCGTCGAACACCTTCACTTCGCTGAGTTTGGCCAGTGCCTTGAGCACCGGGGCGACGCCCTGCATAAAGGCGGTGTCACCCAGCACATAAAGCGGCATGCGGGTAGCCGGAGACACCTTCATCTCACCGCGCAGATTGCGGCAGGCATCCACGAGCGTCTTGAGTTTGATGACATGCGCTTCTGCTACCACGTCAATTTTCTCGGGCTGGCTTTGCGGGTAAGGCGCGACGCCGATGAATTTGCCTGTTTTGCCGGCGACGGGCGCCACGGTTTGCCACAGCTCTTCCGTGATGAACGGAATCACCGGATGCGCCAGCCGCAGGATGGCTTCGAGTGTGCGGATCAGCGTGCGGCGTGTGGCGCGCTTTTGCGCGTCGGTGCCGGTCTGTATCTGCACCTTGGCAATTTCGAGGTACCAGTCGCAGAATTCGTCCCAGACGAATTGGTAAATGCTTCCAGCGACGTTGTCGAGGCGGTAGTCGGCAAAGCCTTTGGCCACGTCGGCTTCCACGCGCTGCATGGTCGATGAAATCCAGCGATCGGCCTGCGAGAAACTCAGGTAATTGTGGAATTCGCCGCCGGGTGCGCATTGCTCTTTGGTGTGGTCTTCCAGCCCGCAGTCCTGGCCCTCGCAATTCATCAGCGTGAAGCGCGTTGCGTTCCAGAGCTTGTTGCAGAAATTGCGATACCCCTCGCAGCGCTTGCTGTCGAAGTTGATGCTGCGTCCCAGGCTCGCGAGCGAAGCGAACGTAAAGCGTAGCGCGTCGGCACCGTAGCCGGGGATGCCGGCCGGAAATTCTTTCTCGGTGTTCTTGCGCACCTGCGGCGCGGTCTCGGGCTTGCGCAGGCCTTGCGACCGTTTTTCCAGCAAGGGTGCCAGTTCGATGCCATCGATCAGATCGACCGGGTCCAGCACATTGCCTTCGGACTTGCTCATCTTCTTGCCCTGTGCGTCTTTCACCAGGCCGTGGATGTACACGTGTTTGAACGGCACCTGACCGGTGAAGTGCGTGGTCATCATGATCATCCGGGCGACCCAGAAAAAGATGATGTCGTAGCCGGTGACCAGCACGCTTGATGGCAGAAAGAGATCGAGCTCTTTCGTCTTCTCAGGCCAGCCCAATGAAGAAAAAGGAACGAGCGCCGATGAGTACCAGGTGTCGAGTACATCTTCATCGCGCGTGAGTTTTCTACCGGGCGCCTGGGCCTGTGCTGCTGCCTCGTTTTCAGCGACGTAAATCTTGCCGTCTTCGTCGTACCAGGCCGGGATCTGGTGGCCCCACCAGAGCTGGCGCGAGATGCACCAGTCCTGGATGTTGTTCATCCACTGGTTGTAGGTGTTGACCCATTGCTCAGGCACGAACTTCACGTCGCCGCTGGCCACCGCATCGCGCGCCTTTTGCGAAATGGATTTTCCGGTCGGGTCCTGTTCACTCACCTTGCTGAGCGCCACAAACCACTGGTCGGTCAGCATGGGCTCGACCACCGCGCCGGTGCGCGCGCACACCGGCACCATGTTTTTGTGTGGCACGGCTTTTTCGAGGAAGCCTTGGGCTTCCAGGTCTTTCAGCACGGCCTTGCGGCAGTCATAACGGTCCAGGCCCTGGTATTGCACCGGGCCGTTCTCGTTGATCTTCGCGTCCAGGGTGAAGATGGTGATCAGCGGCAGGTTGTGGCGCAGGGCGACCTGGTAGTCGTTGAAGTCGTGCGCGCCGGTGATCTTCACCACGCCGCTACCGAATTCGGGGTCGACATAGTCATCGGTGATCACCGGAATTTTCCGGTCACACAGCGGCAGGTCGACCATCTTGCCGACCAGGTGCTTGTAGCGCTCGTCGTCCGGGTGCACCGCCAGCGCACCGTCGGCCAGCATGGTTTCGGGCCGTGTGGTGGCAATGTGCATGCCGCGCAGCGCCGAGCCGTCAGCGGCTTTCTGCGGGCCGTCGCTGAAGGGGTACTCGATGTGCCACATGAAGCTGTCGCGCTCTTCGTTCTCGACTTCCAGGTCGGACACGGCGGACTTCAGGATCGGGTCCCAGTTCACCAGGCGCTTGCCGCGATAAATCAGGCCCTGCTTGTAAAGCTGCACAAAGGTCGAGGTGACGACCGTCGACATCTTCGGGTCCATGGTGAAGTACTCRTGCTTCCAGGCCACCGAGTCACCCATGCGGCGCATCTGGCGCGTGATGGTGGTGCCGGACTCTTCCTTCCATTCCCACACCTTGGCGACGAAATTCTTGCGGCCCAGGTCGTGGCGGCTTTTACCCTCGCCCTGCAGCTTGCGCTCCACCACGATCTGCGTGGCGATGCCGGCGTGGTCGGTGCCGGGCACCCACAGGGTGTTGTGGCCGCGCATGCGGTGGTAACGCGTGAGCGAATCCATGATGGTCTGGTTGAAGGCATGGCCCATGTGCAGCGTGCCTGTCACATTGGGCGGCGGCAGCTGGATGGAAAACGAAGGCTTGGCCGCGTCCAGCGTGGGTTCGTACTGGCCGCTTTGCTCCCACTCGGGGCCCCAGCGGCTTTCAATCGCGGCCGGCTCGAAGGACTTGGCCAGGCCGTCCAGCCCCGGCGTGGAGACTTTCACGGCCTCGGGGGCTGTGTTGGCGGTATCGGCAAGGGCAGGGGCGGCAGCGTTGGTCATGGGGCAATGAAAAACGGCATCGAAGGGATGCCGCCTTGGGTTGGGTGAAACTCCGCTGATTTTATTCGACTGGGGCTGGCCGTTGCGTTTGCCGGCCGTTAGCCCTTGTAGCGCTCAGGCTTGGCGGGCCGCGGCCACGCAAGCCTGCAGTACCGCGGTGTCGCCCAGCTGGTTGGCCATCAGCAGGATCAGCCGGGCATTGAGCAGCTCGGATTCCTCCCGGGAGAGGCCCTGGTGGGCGTCCAGCAGGTATTCGTAAAACGCATCGGCGTCCTGAAAATGCAGGCGGGTGATCAGGGGGCTGTCTGGCTTCATGATGGATCCCTTGTTTCGTGGCGGGCGCCCGCACCCATGGCGCTTGCGACGGCGTGAACCACCGAGGCATCCGTACTTTCGCCCGTTGCGGCGACGTGTCCGTCGGGCCGCAGCAGCGCCCAGGCATGGCCAAAAACATGGCAGGTCGTCTGCAGATGACCTTCGCGGTCGATCACGTGCTCCCTTGCGGCGGCTTTCTCGCCGGGCCCGAGCACTTGCACGCAGCGCACGTCCGCTTCCCTGGAAAGCGCCGCCAGCCGCGCCAGCCCGGCGCCGGATACATCGCCAAACACCAGCAGCAGCAGGCGCCCATGAGCCCACGTCAACAAGTCCAGCAGCTCGCCTGAGCTGCCATCGGCCCAGGAGAAGCCCGCGTTCTGCGTGGCCCGCCCGCCCGCAGGCCCGCAGACGCCGGACCGCGTGTAGTGGTTGGGCGTCGACATGCGCCCGGTGTTCACCAGCTGCCGGGCAAACGGGTGCTCACGCGCCAGATCCAATGC
>NZ_JBFUAZ010000180.1:0-7016 GCF_056406035.1 Polaromonas sp. P1_E1_2
CACGTAATACAGGCGCTGCTGAGGTTCGAAATCGGGGCGGAAGGACACTGGAACACGCCGCACGGACACGTCCTTGGGGATCTGCTTCATCCAGGCTTCGAATTGCGGCTCGAAGGCGTTGCAATGGGGGCAGTTGTACCAGAAGAATTCCACCACCTCGACCCGGCCGGCGGCGGTCTCGGTCGGCGCTGGCTTGTCCAGCGTCAGGTAATCCTCGCCGTCCTTGAAGGCCTTGGCCTGGGCTTGCGCCAGGGTGGGCAGGGCGGCGACGCCGCCCAGGGCGGCTGCTGCCGAGGCGGCTGAAAACGAAAACTCACGGCGTTGCATCAGATTTTTCTCCTGGAATGACAGAAATAGCCCGGAAACCGCCCCTCTGGCGGATGCCTCGTGGCGCGGGGTATAGGGGTTTGTACACCAGCCTCGTGAAAAGTTCAGCCTATCGTTGGACGAGGGCTTCAGCGCTGGACCCGGACCAGCGCGGTTTCAATGGAATTGTTGTCCAGGCGCTCCTTGGCCTTGTCGGCATCTTCCTTCTTGTCGAAAGGGCCAAGGCGCACGCGGTACACGGTGCGGCCCGCCTGCTCGCGTTCCGACACTTTGGCCTGCATGCCCAGCAGCAACAGCTTGGCGCGTTGCTGTTCCGCATCTTCCGGCGTGCGAAAGGCACCGGCCTGAATGAAATAGCTGAAGGGATCCGCTCCCGGACCGGACGACAGGCCTTCGACCTTTGCTTTTGCCAGATCGCCCAGCGGATCGGCAGGTGCCGGCTTGGCCACCTTGGCCGGCGCCGAAGCGGCGGCCCTGGGGGCGGGCCCGGCGGAGGGGTCGGGTACCGGAACACCAGGCACTTCAACCGCTGCCGGAGGCGGCGGCTTGGGTTGGTTCTTGCCGGCCAGCGGGGCGTTCGGGTTCCAGTCCTTGTTTTTCTTGGCTTCAACAGCGTCGCTGTCGGGGTTGCGTGCCTGGCTCTTGTTCATGAAAGGAACCGGCACCTTGGTGATGTAAACCGCCACCGCCAGCGCCGCGCCCAGGCCGATCAGCGCGCCAATGATCAACCCCAGCAGGGTTCCGCCTCGTTGTGTATTCATACCTTGCCCACGTTCATTGCCTTGTCCTGAAATTCGCATGGTTTTCGCTACTGGTTACATCTTGCGCGGGGCGCTCACGCCCAGCACTGCGAGGCCATTGTGCAACACCTGCGCAGTCGCGGCGACCAGCGCCAGGCGTGCCTGCTTGACGGCCTCGYCGTCTACCAGGATGCGCTCGGCATCGTAATAGCTGTGATAGCTCGCCGCCAGCTCGCGCAGGTAAAAAGCTACATCGTGCGGTGCCAGGCCGGCGGCCGCATTGGCAAGCATGTCAGGGTACTTGGCGAGCAGCAGCATGAGTGCCTGGGCCTGCGGGCTGTCGAGTGCCGACAGGTCCACGGATTTCAGCTTCGCTTCGTMGCCGCCCTGGCCGGCCCAGATGGTGAGGATGGAGCAGATGCGCGCGTGCGCCATCTGCACGTAATACACCGGATTGTCATTGCTCTGTGCCAGCGCCAGGTCAATATCGAACAGGAACTCCGTGTCCGGCTTGCGACTGAGCAAAAAGAAGCGCACGGCGTCCGCGCTGGTCCATTCGATCAGGTCGCGCAGGGTGACGTAGCTGCCGGCGCGCTTGGAAATTTTGACCTCTTCGCCGTTGCGCACCACGCGCACCATGGTGTGCAGGACGTAATCGGGGTAGCCCTGGGGAATGCCTTCGCCGGCGGCCTGCAGCCCGGCGCGCACGCGGGCAATGGTGCCGTGGTGGTCCATGCCCTGGATGTTGATGGCCTTGCTAAAGCCGCGCTCCCACTTGGCCAGGTGGTAGGCCACGTCCGGCACAAAGTAGGTGTAGCTGCCGTCGCTCTTTTTCATCACGCGGTCTTTGTCGTCGCCGTAGTCGGTCGACTTCAGCCACAGCGCGCCGTCCTGCTCGTAGGTCTTGCCGGCGTCTTTCAGTCTGGCCACGGCGCTATCGACACGGCCCGAGCTGTACAGGCTGGACTCAAGGTAGTAGTTGTCGAACCTGACCGAGAAAGCCTTGAGATCCAGGTCCTGCTCGTGGCGCAGGTAGGCCACGGCGAACTGGCGGATCGARTCSATGTCGTCSACATCGCCCGAGGCGGTGTATTCGCGGTCGTCCGACTTGACGGTCTTTTTGGCCAGAAAGTCGGCCGCGATGTCGGCGATGTAATCGCCGTTGTAGGCCGATTCGGGCCATCCGGCGTCGCCGGGCTTGATGCCTTTGGCGCGCGCCTGCGTGCTGGTGGCCAGGGTCTGGATCTGCACGCCCGCGTCGTTGTAATAGAACTCGCGCCAGACCTTGGCGCCTTGCGTGGCAAAAAGGTTGCAGATGGCATCGCCCAGCGCGGCCTGCCGGCCGTGGCCCACATGCAGAGGGCCAGTCGGGTTGGCCGAGACGAACTCGACGATCATTTTGCGTGCCGGGTCGGCCGGCTGCACGCCGAACTGCGCGCCGGCGGCCAGCACTTCGCGCACGGTCTCCTGCTTGGCGGCGGGCTTGAGGCGGATGTTGATGAAACCGGGGCCGGCGATTTCGATAGCGTCTACCCAGCGCTCGAAGGCCGGAGCCTTCAGCAAAATGGCACGCAAGTTTTCCGCCACCTGGCGCGGGTTGAGCTTGAGCGGCTTGGCCAGCTGCATGGCGGCCGTGCAGGCGAAATCGCCATGGGTCGCCACCTTGGGGGATTCAAAGGCAGCTTTGTCGCCTGCGCCGGGGGAAAGTTCTTCCAGCCCCGCAGCCAGGGCCGCGAGCAGGTCTTTTTTAATCGAGAGCATGGTCTGATTTTACGGTTAAGCCATGCGCCGTCCGGGGCCGGTAAATGCCCGGTCATCGAATTTGCCCGGCGCGGCGTTATGTGTTGGAATTCCAGCCGGAACTCAAACCTGATTCCCCAACCCAATGGAGCCACCATGAAAAAGCCGTTATCCCTGATCGCCGCCGTTTTTGCCGTCTCGATGGCCTTGTCTCCGGTGGCGCACGCCGCGGACGCTCCAGCCAAAACCGCACAGCAAACCAAAATGGGTACCTGCAACAAGGACGCTGAAGGCAAGAAGGGCGACGAACGCAAGGCATTCATGAAAGAGTGCCTGAGCGCCAAGAAAGAAGCACCAACGCAGCAAACCAAAATGAAAACCTGCAACGTCGACGCCAAGGGCAAAAAAGGCGACGAACGCAAAGCCTTCATGAAAGAGTGCCTCAGCAAGTAAGCCGGCCGCATCAAACAGAACCAGCCCGCCATGGATGTTATGGCGGGCTTTTTTTGTGTCAGTGATTTCTTGATGAGTGCTATTAATTTGATAGCTGCTTGCGCCCATCTGCAAAGCGCAAGCGGCACTTTTTGCTTACAAATACACCGTCACATCTGTAGCAACTCCCCTTGCGCCGCCTGCTTGACCGCCTGTGTCAATCGTTGCGCCGCAACGGATTCACGTGCCCAGTGCTGCCAGTACAGCCGCACGTCGACCGTGCTGTCCGGCAGCACTTCCTGCAGCGGCGGCTTGCGGGTGCGCGCGGCCAGCAACAGGTCGGGCACCATGCCCCAGCCCATGCCAAGCTCCAGCGCAAGCTCGAACGCATCCACCGCCGGCACAAAGTGGCGCGGGTACAGCGCGTCGCGCAGCCCGAAATGCTGTTCAAGAAAAGTATCCTGCAGCGCGTCCTTGCGGTTGAAGATCACGGCAGGGCTGGCCAGCAGGCGATGGGCCAGCCGGTTCGGTGCGGCCTTGCCGCCCGCCGCGGGCTCGTTCCACTGTGCCACCAGTGCGGGCGAGGCCATGCAGCGGTAACGCATCACGCCCAGCGGTTCAGCCACGCAGCCCCGCATAGCCTGCGCCAATGCAGTAACGCAGCCCGTGACATCTCCGCTTTTCAGGGCTTCGTGGGTGTGATCCTGATCGTCCACCACGACATCGAGCAGCAGGCCGTGAGTGTGCAGGGCTGTGGCCACGCCCGGCAAGAACCACGTGCTCAGGGAGTCGGCGTTCACCGCCACACTCAGGCTTTGCAGGCGCGCGGGCTTTCCCCCGCCCTGCAGCCCGGCCAGCAGGTCGCCTTCCATGAGGCGAACCTGCCGGGTGTGCCCGAGCAAAGCCTGACCGGCCGACGTGGCGCGTACCTGTTTGCCGCGCACCAGCAGCCGCTGCCCCAGTGCGTTTTCTAGTGACTTGATGCGCAGGGACACGGCAGCCAGCGTCAGGCTCAGGGCCTTGGCGGCTTCGCCGAAACTGCCGTGCTCAATCACGGCGGCCAATGCTTCAAGTTGTCGGGCATCGAGCATGTTGTTAGGCACCTACTAAATTAATTAATAATTGACTAAAGCTAGTTTTAGTTAATTCTATTTAACTATTATGAGCCCTGGCACACACTTGCGGCCATGAACCCGCTCACCGCCCCCGCCTTCCTGACCGGCATGGTCCTCAGCCTCTCGCTCATCATGGCCATAGGCCCGCAGAACGCCCACGTGATCCGCATGGGCCTGCTGCGCCAGCATCTCTGGCTCACCGTCGCCGTCTGTGTGCTGACCGATGTGGCCCTGATCGCCGCAGGCGTTGCCGGTCTCGCGCAACTGGGCGGTCTTTCCGACAAGCTGCTGGGCGCCATGACCGGCGCGGGCGCGCTGGTGCTGCTGGTGTATGGCGCCCAGGCCATGCGGCGCTTTCTGCAGCCTGCGCACGCGTCTGCCCGGAACCCCGATATGGCCGGCGCAGAGGCCATGCCGCGCCGCAAGGCCATCGGGCTGGCACTGGCGCTGTCATGGCTCAACCCCCATGCCTGGCTGGACACAGCCGTGGTCATCGGCACCGCATCACTGGCTTACGCCCGGCCGGACAACGCCGTGTTCGGCCTGGGCGCCATCACGGGTTCATTGCTGTGGTTTACCGGCCTGGGGGTGGCGCTGTGGTGCGTGGGGCRCAGGCTCAACACGCCGGCCATATGGCGCGCCATGGACCTGCTGGTGGCGCTGATGATGTGGGGCACCGCCTTCTGGCTGGTGCACGGCCTGTTTTCAGCCTGACGCCGGCTGCAGCACTGGCGTGCGCCTAACCAAAGCCACGGGCCAGAAAGACGGCAGCCAGCGGAATGAACGGCAGGATGTGCGCCTGCACCATCACCAGCCGCCGCGCTTGTTTGACTTCCAGCGAATCGGGCAGGGCACCGTTGGCGCGCAACTCCCGGCGCCAGCGCGAAAACATCATGGTGGGTTTGATGGAAATCAGCCCGATCACCAGGAACATGACGAGCTTGACGTACAGCAAGGGGTTATGGGCGTACCAGGCCGCGCCCTTGCTGCCCAGAAACACGCGCGCCAGGCCGGTCAGGAACACCGCGCCGGCCGAGATGCCGTAGACCATGTCGATCTTGCCGAGCCTCTCGATCACGGCGGCGTTCAGCCACTCGGTGCGGCACAGCGCCGCCTCGCTCGCCAGAAAAACCACCATGGTGAGAATCGCCAGCAGGTGGGCATAGGCCAAAAGAGATTCGAGAACCATCGTCGGGATCCTTTCCAGTCAGGGTTTTGTGGTGGTGGCGGCTGGCGACGAGCACCAGAACTCCGGTTGGCTGTAATGGTGTTTCAGAAAATCCAGCCAAAGGCGAACCCGCAGGGGCAAGTGTTTGCGTTGCGGAAATACGGCGTAAATACCGTTGGGCGGCGCGGCAAAATCCTCCAGCACCGCCACCAGCTGGCCGGCGGCAATTTCCGCCTCGACCTCCCAGGTGCTGCGCCAGGCAATGCCGTACCCTCCCAGGCACCAGTCATGCAGGACCTGGCCGTCCGAGCAGTCGAGCGGCCCGCCCGGCTTGAGATGGATCAATTCGTCCTGGACCCGGAACGCCCAGCCCCGCGTTTGCGAGGCGTCGCTGGACAGCGTCAGGCAGTCAAATTTCGCCAGCTCGCTGGGGTGCTGGGGCGTGCCGTGGCGGGCCAGGTAGACCGGCGTGGCCACGCACAGCCGGCGGTTGTCAGCCATGCGCACACTCACCAGCGAAGAGTCCGGCATGTCGCCGACGCGCACTGCGCAGTCAAAACCCTCGCCGGCCAGGTCAACCACCCGGTCGCTCAGGTTCAGCGAGATCGTGACATCGGCATGCACTTCGCGAAAGCGCGTCACCAGGGGCGCCACATGGCGGCGGCCAAAGCCGGCCGGCGCGGTGATGCGCAGATGCCCGCTGGCCTTGACGCCGCCGGCCGATACGCTGGCTTCGGCGTTGGCAAAATCAATCAGCAGACGCTGGCAGTCTTCAAGAAAGGCGCTGCCTTCGTGTGTGAGCGTGATGCGCCGGGTGGTACGCACCAGCAACTTGACGCCCAGGCGGCCTTCCAGTGCATCAAGCCGCCGACCCATGATGGCCGGCGCCACGCCTTCGGCGTTCGCGGCGGCAGTCAGGCTGCCGCGCGTCGCAACCGACACGAACGATTCAAGCTGCTTGAGTTTGTCCATGCTGGATTATGTCTATGAACGTCTGAAATCAGACGTTTTTAGCATTGATTCCAGCACTTCCCACCCAGGAAGCACGGTGCGTGCGTCCTCTTACACTTTTTTAATAACTCAGCCGTGCCACCGACCGCAAGACGTCCGGTGTGGTGGTCGGCAGGCCAAAAAATTCCAGGTAGGCCGGGATCTGCTCGAACAGCATGTCCGAACCCACCTGCACGGTGCAACCTCGCGCCTTGGCCGCCGCCAGAAACGCGGTCATTTCCGACTTCATGACCACTTCGCCCACAAAACTGCTGGCTGCGATACGTGAAACGTCCATGGGCAAGGGATCGCCTTCATTCATGCCCATGGGCGTGGCATTGACCACCAGGTCGTAACCCGCCGGGTCGCTGGAGCCAGTGGAAAGTTCCAGTGCCGTGTAGTGCTGGCGTAGCCGCCCTGCCAGGGCCTGCGCAGAGTCCGCATTGACGTCGCACAGCCCCAGCGCGCGCGCGCCGGCCTTGGCCAGGGAAGCCGCGATTGCCG
>NZ_JBFUAZ010000181.1:0-6951 GCF_056406035.1 Polaromonas sp. P1_E1_2
GTCCGGTGGTGCAAAGCTACACCGCGGAAGGCCGCGAGGCCGCGCGCTTTGATGCGTCAACCACCAACGCATTCAACACCGCGATTCGCCGCACCAGGGCGCGCTCGGTGCTGGTGGCCTTCATCATCATCGCCACGTCGGCGGCGCTGCTGTGGGGCCTGTACCAGGGCACGCAGGCGGTGATGCGGGGCGACATCACGGCAGGCCACCTGGGCCAGACAGTTGTTTACGTGATCATCCTGGCCAGCGCGGCGGCCGTGCTGGGCGAGGTCTATGGCGACCTGCTGCGGGCGGCCGGCGCCACCGAGCGGCTGATGGAGCTGCTGACGTCGCGTTCACCCGTCATTTCACCGGCAAATCCGGTTCCCGGGCAGGTCACACGGGCGGGAAGCGCTATCAAATTTGAAGCAGTGACGTTTCACTACCCGTCGCGGCCCGCGCAAGCTGCCCTGACAAACTTTTCCCTGAGCGTGTCGCCCGGTGAAACGGTGGCCATCGTGGGACCCAGCGGCGCAGGCAAGAGCACGGTGTTCCAGCTGCTGCTGCGGTTTTATGACCCGGCCTCGGGCCGCATCGAACTGGATGGCGTGCGCACAGCCGACATGGCGCTGCACGATTTGCGGCAGCGCGTCGGCATCGTGCCGCAGGACGCCGTCATCTTCTCGACCAGCGCGCTGGAGAACATCCGCTACGGCAAACCTGAAGCCACTGATGAAGAGACCCGTGCAGCGGCCAGGGCGGCCTTCGCGCATGAGTTCATTACCGCCCTGCCCGAAGGCTACGACACCTTTCTCGGGGAGCGCGGTGTGCGGCTTTCCGGTGGCCAGCGCCAGCGTATTGCGATCGCGAGGGCGATGCTGAAAAACGCTCCGCTGCTGCTGCTGGATGAAGCCACCAGCGCGCTGGATGCCGAAAGCGAACGCATGGTGCAGGCGGCCCTGGAGTCGGCCATGAAGGACCGCACGACGCTGGTGATTGCGCACCGGCTGGCCACTGTGCAGCAGGCTGACCGCATCCTGGTGCTGGACCATGGGCGGCTGGTGGAGCAAGGCACGCATGCCGAGCTGGTAAACCGCGGGGGCGTTTATGCGCGGCTGGCGGCGCTGCAGTTCACGGTGTGACGACGCGGGTTGCGCAGCTTCAGCAGCCATCAAAAATCAGCGATATGCATTATTTGCATAGATATTGGTGAACAATGCCTTGGACTATTTAGGCCGAGGCTTTTAAGCTCCGTCCATTGATTCTTCCCGCAGACTTTCCCGCAAGAAATCCCACAAGGAGCTTTTTCAATGTCACACGCAGCCTCTTCTGTTCCCACCCCCGCCGGGTCTCACCCGCTTCCGTCTTACCTGCAGGCGGACAACCTGGGCCCCTGGGGCAACTACCTGCAGCAGGTAGACCGCGTCATTCCGCACCTGGGCAGCCTGGCGCGCTGGGCTGAAACCCTCAAGCGGCCCAAGCGTGTGCTGATCGTGGACGTGCCGATTCACATGGACGACGGCACCGTGGCGCACTTTGAAGGCTACCGTGTGCAGCACAACGTTTCGCGCGGTCCCGGCAAGGGCGGTGTGCGTTTCCACCAGGACGTCACGCTGTCTGAAGTGATGGCGCTGTCGGCCTGGATGTCGGTCAAGAACGCGGCGGTGAACGTGCCGTACGGCGGTGCCAAAGGCGGTATCCGCGTCGACCCGAAAAAGCTTTCGCGTGGCGAGCTTGAGCGCATGACGCGCCGTTACACCAGCGAAATCGGCATCATCATCGGCCCCAACAAGGACATCCCCGCGCCGGACGTCAACACCAACGACCAGATCATGGCGTGGATGATGGACACCTACTCGATGAACACCGGCTCCACCTCAACCGGCGTCGTCACGGGCAAGCCGGTCGACCTGGGCGGCTCGCTGGGCCGGCGTGAAGCCACGGGGCGCGGCGTGTTCACCGTGGGCACCGAAGCGGCCAAGCACATTGGCCTTGATATCAGTACCGCACGGGTCGCCGTGCAAGGCTTTGGCAATGTGGGCGGTGTGGCGGGCAAGCTGTTTGCCGAAACCGGCGCACGTGTGGTCGCGGTGCAAGACCATGGCGGCACGATTTACCGTGAAGCCGGCCTCGATGTGCCGGCGCTGCTGCGTCATGTGGAAGCCAATGGCAGTGTGGCCGGATTCACCGAAGCCGAAGTCATTGCCAATGACGCGTTCTGGGACGTGGAGTGCGACATCCTGATTCCGGCCGCACTTGAGCAGCAAATCACTGCCGCCAATGCCGGCCGCATCAAGGCGCGCATGATCATTGAAGGCGCGAACGGCCCGACGACACCTGCCGCCGACGACATCCTGCATGACCGCAACGTGCTGGTGCTGCCGGACGTGATCGCCAATGCCGGCGGCGTGACCGTCAGCTACTTTGAATGGGTGCAGGATTTTTCCAGCTTCTTCTGGGACGAAGAAGAAATCAACAAGCGCCTGGTGAAAATCATGAAAGACGCCTTTGCCGGTGTTTGGGCCGTGGCGCAAGACCAGAAGGTCAGCCTGCGTACCGCCACCTTCATCGTGGCCTGCAAGCGAATCCTGCACACGCGCGAGTTGCGCGGCCTGTACCCCTGAGTTACTGGGTCAGCGCCGGGACCTGCGCGTCAACGACCTGGACAACCTTTCAAGCAGGGGCCGCAGAACCGGCTTTGCCGGACTGCAGGCGCAGCACCCCCTCGGGGGGCAGCGCATTACACGAAGTGAAAAGCGTGGGGGCTCTATTTCTCCGCGGGACTGGCTTCGCCAGACCGCAGGCGCAGCGGCCCCCTAGGGGCTGGAGCCTGCGGCTCCGAACCTGCTTGAGCAGGTTTGGACAGGCGACAGAGGCGAAGCGTCTCGCGAGCCGCGGCCTGCAAGGCCTCGGGAGTTACGCGAAGCGAACGACCGTGGGGGTCATTACTGCAACGTTTCCTTGATCCCAGGCAGCAGAGGCAAGGGCATGACGTCGATGCCCTCCTCTATCAGTTCCACGGTTTCGCGCGCACTGGCCTGGCCGCGAATGCTGCGCGCCTCCAGTTCGCCATAGTGCATGCGGCGGGCCTGATCCGCAAACTGGCTTCCGACATCTTCGGTATGCGCCATCACATGACGCAAGGCCTTCAGGAACGCGGCCTGCTCTGCCTGACTCTTTGCGGCCGGTATACCCGCCATGGCGTTGGCCTCGCCTTCAACGACCCGCGCCGGGTTCGGAATGGCAACTTGTGAAGACGCAGCAGCCCGGCTGCCTGCGCTCACGATATCATGGCCACCCAGGTTGAGACGTGGTGCACTGGGAAGTTTCTGGATGCTTTTGTCGGCACACATCGGGCATTCGATCAGGCCGCGCGACAGCTGGGCCTGGAAGTCGTCCTCGGACGCAAACCAGCCTTCAAATGAATGCTGGTGCGCACATTGGAGATTCAGGACTTTCATGGCCGGATTATCGCCGGGGGATCAGGGTGTTGCAGTTTGCCAGTCCAAAGCCCACGCCCCGGACAGCACGTTTTGCAACCACAGTGCGCCTGTCAATGTTTTTGCATCCGTGACCTCGCCGCTGGCGCACCAGGCAAGAAGCTCAGCGGGTGTTGCCGTAAAGACGTCCAGAAACTCCCCGGCATCCAGCTTGCGATGGCCGAGTGTCAGCCCGCGCGCAAACCAGATGTCAATAAATTCGGTAGAGTACGAGATCACCGGATGCAACACGCCCGCCCTCGCCCATTCACGTGCGGTGTAACCGGTTTCCTCCAGCAGTTCACGCTGTGCGCAGGCCAGCGAACCTTCGCCCGGATCGAGCTTGCCCGCGGGAAACTCCACCATCACGGCACGCATGGGGTAGCGGTACTGGCGCTCCAGCACCAGACGCCCGTCGTCCAGTTGCGCCACGATCATCACGGCACCGGAGTGAATGACGTATTCGCGCGTTGCCTGGTTGCCATCGGGCAGCCTGACGGTATCGCGCAGGGCATGCAGGAAATTCCCTCTCAGGATCTCGACCGAATCGATGCAGGTCTCGACGAGGTGCGCGTCGGCAATTGCRCCGGCTTGATCAGGACCGGAAGATGCGCTCATGGGCGGTGCTTGAACAGGTAGCGCCAGGTAAATCCGGGAAACGCAAAGGTGATGAAGAGCGTGCCGGTGATGGCATAAAACTCCCAGCCTTGCGGTGCAATCTGGCCGCTCCGCTGCTCAAGGTATAAGCCCAGACCGCCGACAACCAGGTACCAGACCACCAGCTCTGCGGCTCTGATTGCCAGGTTTTTCGGCAACTTGAGCGCGTAGACCGCGAACAGGCGATTGCTGATGAAAGGCAGGTTGGCTGCCAGCAAGGCCAGCAGCACGACCAGCCAGACTGAAGCAGTTTGGGTCATGGCAGGGGTCAGCTACCCAGTGATTTGACGATGCTGCTGATGGACTGCGCGCACAGGGTCATCAAACCGCCAGGCATGATGCCCAGGATCAGAATGAGCGCGCCATTGACGGCCAGCACTGCCTTGGCATCTGCCGGCGCAGAAACCGGCTKGGCGTTATGGGCCAAGGGTGCATCAAAGTACATGACCTTGACCACACGCAAGTAATAGAAGGAGCCCACCAGCGACATGATCACCGCAAAAACGGCCAGCACAATGTAGCTGGTTTGTTGCGAGGAAATCAGCGCCTGCAGGACGGACAGCTTGGCATAAAACCCCACCAGCGGCGGCAGGCCGGCCAGCGAGAACATGCTGATGGCCATCACGCCGGCGTACAACGGGCTGCGCTGGTTCAGGCCGGCCAGATCGACGATCTCTTCAGACTCATGCCCTGCCCGTGCCAACAGCATGATGATGCCGAAAGCACCCAGAGTGGTGAGCACATAAGTCAGTGCATAGAACATCGCTGCGCTGTAGGCGGATTCAGTGTTGAGCTGGTTGCCGTTGACCACGCCGGCCAGCAGGCCGAGCAGCAAGAAGCCCATCTGGGAGATGGTGGAGAACGCCAGCATGCGTTTGAGGTTGGACTGCGCAATTGCGGCCAGATTGCCCACCAGCAGCGAGCCGATGGCCATCAATCCCAGCATCTGCTGCCAGTCAATTGCCAGCGGCAACAGGCCTTCGACCAGCAGGCGGATACAGATCGCAAAGGCCGCGAGCTGCGGCGCTCCACCGATCAGGAGGGTCACGGCTGTAGGCGCACCCTGGTAGACGTCAGGCAGCCACATATGGAAAGGCACAGCGCCCAGTTTGAAGGCCAGGCCAGCCACGATGAAGACCAAGCCGAAAATCAATACCTGGTGCTTGACCTGGCGGCTGGCAATCGCGTTGAACACTTCGTTGAGGTCCAGGGAGCCGGTCGCGCCGTACAGCATCGAAAGACCATACAGCAGGAAACCCGAAGCCAGCGCGCCCAGCACGAAGTACTTCATGGCGGCTTCGGTGGCAGTGGCGTTGTCGCGGCGCAGGGCCACCAGCGCATAGCTGGACAGGGTCAGCAATTCCAGGCCCATGTAGATCACCAGGAAGTTGTGGCCCGAGATCATGACGAACATGCCCAGCAGCGCGAACAAGCTCAGAGTGAAGAACTCACCGCCGCGCAGCATGTCGCGATCTGCCGCGTAAGGGCGGCCATAGACCAGCGTAATCATCACGGTGATACAGGCAAAGCATTTGAGCCAGCCGCCCATGGGGTCGCTGACAACCATGTTGCCGAAACCATAGAAGGTCTGGCCTCCAGATGCGTAGGCAGCCTCCATGGCCGCCACGACGGCCAGGGTCAACAGCGTGAGCAAGTAGGTCAGCGTACGCTGCGGCGTCTTGACGCCCAGGTCCACCAGCGCAATCACGCAGGCCATGGTCAGGAGGACGATTTCCGGATAAACCGTGATCCAGGAGAGTTTGTCAATCATCTGAATTCTTTGTAGTTGCTTCAGTTCAGTTTGGAGGCCGCGACGTGCTTGAGCAGGTCCGCCACTGAAGTATTCATCACATCGGTAAACGGCTTGGGATAGATGCCCATGTACAGCACAGCGATGGCCAGCAGCGCCAGCATCAGGAATTCGCGGCTGTTGATGTCGACGAGTGCCTTGACGTCGTCATTGGCCACGGGGCCCAGGTAAACGCGCTTGTACATCCACAGGGTGTAGGCTGCGCCAAATATGAGTGCCGTCGCTGCCGCGCCGCCTATCCAGAAGTTGTATTTGACCGCACCCAGAATAACCATCCACTCGCCGACGAAACCGGCTGTGGCCGGAAGGCCGCAGTTGGCCATGGCAAAAAGCAGTGCAAAAGCCGCAAATTTGGGCATGGTGTTCACCACGCCGCCGTAGCTGGCGATCTCGCGCGAATGGACGCGGTCGTACAGTACACCAATGCACAGGAACATCGCGCCCGACACAAAGCCGTGGGCGATCATCTGCACGATGCCGCCGGAAATGCCCAGGTCGTTGAAGATGAAAAAACCCAGGGTGACAAAGCCCATGTGGGCCACTGACGAATAAGCCACCAGCTTCTTCATGTCCTGCTGCACCAGCGCCACCAGACCGACGTAGATCACGGCAATCAGCGACAGTGCAATCATGAGCCAGGCCCATTCATGCGCGGCATCCGGAGCGATAGGCATCGAGAACCGCAGAAAACCGTATGCGCCCAGCTTCAGCATGATGGCGGCCAGCACAGCCGAACCACCGGTGGGAGCTTCAACGTGCACGTCAGGCAGCCAGGTGTGGACCGGCCACATGGGCACCTTGACGGCAAACGCCGCGAAGAAGGCAAAGAACAGCAATGTCTGCACCGTGCTGCCCAGCGGCAGCTTGTGCCAGGTCAGGATGTCGAAGCTGCCGCCCGACTTGTTGTACAGGAAGATCAGCGCCACCAACATCAGCAGGGAGCCGAGCAAGGTGTACAGGAAGAACTTGAAGGCCGCGTAGATCTTGTTGGGGCCGCCCCAGATGCCGATGATCAGGTACATCGGG
>NZ_JBFUAZ010000182.1:0-6907 GCF_056406035.1 Polaromonas sp. P1_E1_2
GCTGAGGCACTTTTCTTCCCGGCAGGCCGCGTGGCGCGAACCGTTCAGCGCCGCATCGCCACGGCAGTTGCCCCGGGCAGCGCCAACGGCGGCGTACGCCTGCTGCTGCGTGCCGAGGGGCTGGCGGTGGTGGCTGCGGCGGCTGCGGCCTACGCCCAGTTCGGCGCGGGGTGGGGCTGGTTTGCAGCGTTATTTTTGCTGCCCGACCTGTCTTTCCTGGCCTACCTGGCCGGGCCGCGTGTGGGGGCTGCCGCCTATAACGCCATGCATTCCTACTTCGGCGCCGTAGCCCTGCTGGCGGCGGGCGTTCTGGGCGCAACCCCCGTGCTGGTGGCCGGCGGCCTGGTCTGGTGCGCGCACATCGGCTTTGACCGTGCGCTGGGCTACGGGCTCAAGTACGCGGCGGGTTTTGGCCAGACGCACCTCGGGCGCATCGGACGGGCCGATCCGTGGTGAACAGCGCTTTTCTCCGCTTCAAAGGAACCCGATGTTGAAATCGCTAACTTGCAGCATGTTCGTTGCTTTGGCGGCGATCGCCGGCGTGGTGGACGCCACTGAACTTTCCGGTGGCGCCGGCTTTCGTTTGATTCAGCTTCCCGATCCTGTCACGCAGCAACCGATGCAGGCGGCGGTGTTCTATCCGGCAGCACCTACGTCTGAAACAACCAGGATGGGGGCTGTCATTGTGTCTGCCGCGAAGGATGCGGCGCCGATGGGTGTGCGCCATCCTCTGGTGCTGCTCTCGCACGGCAATGGTGCCGGCCGGTTCAGTCACCACGATACAGCGACATTCCTCGCGCGTCATGGCTACGTGGTGGCCGCAATCGAGCATCCGGGCGACAATTTTCGCGACAGCAGCGGGGTCGGCACCGATCGGGTGCTGATTGGAAGAGCGCTGCAACTGTCGGCACTGCTGGATTTCCTGTTGCAGGCTCCGGCCTCTGCGGGCCTGATCGATTCCCGGCGGGTGGGCGTCGCGGGTTTTTCGGCAGGCGGCTATTCGGCCCTCTTGTTGATGGGCGCCAAACCGAAGTTCGAGCTGCTGAGTGCCTATTGCAAAGCCTTGCCGACAAGTGTTCTATGTGCCGGTGGCGGAAAGGTTTCCCTGTCGTCTCCCCCGCTGATCGCGAAGACCGACGACCGCATCCGCGCCGCGTTCATCATGAGCCCGCCGGGAGCCTTCTTTGACCGCGAAAGCCTGTCGCAGGTCTCGAGGCCGGTGAATCTGTACGCGGCCGGCGCCGATTCCGTGCTCCCGGTCAAGGAGAACGCGATAAAAGTAAAGGAACTGCTTCCCTCACTGGCCCGATACACCGAGATCCCCGCAGCCGACCACTTCGTGTTTCTCGCGCCGTGCACGTCGGAGATGCGCGGCGTCGCGCCCGCTCTGTGTACGGATCCACAAGGCGTCAATCGGGCTGCTGTGCATGACAATGTGAACCGCGATGCATTGATGTTTTTTCAGGAGCAACTCCAGGTCGATGCGAGTTTTCCGAAGCGAATGTAGCCAATCCTATGCCCCATATCCTGCTGATCGACGACGACGAGCACCTGGCTGCGCCGCTGGCCGCCTACTTTGCCCGTTTTGACTTTGTGCTCGAAAGCGCGCTGCGCCCCGGTGAAGGCTTGGCCATGCTGCGCACCGGTGCGTATGACGCAGCCATCCTGGACGTCATGCTGCCCGAGATGGACGGCTTTGCCCTGTGCCGCGAGATCCGCAAGGAAAGCGACATCCCCATCGTGATGCTGACGGCCCGCGGCGACGTGATGGACCGTGTGGTCGGGCTGGAGCTGGGCGCCGACGACTACCTGCCCAAGCCTTTTGAGCCGCGCGAGCTGGTGGCGCGCCTGCAGACCATTTTGCGGCGCCAGCGCAGCGCACCGGCTGCGGCTACCCAGCGCCATGTGTTCCAGGGGCTGGTGGTCGATGTGGAAACGCGCGAAGTGCTGCGCCTGGGTGAAAAGGTCGAGCTGACCGGCACCGAGTTTGAATTGCTGGCCCTGCTGGCGGCCGAGCCCGGCAAGGTCTTCAACCGCGACGACATCCTCAACCGCCTGCGCGGCCACGAGGCCGAGCTGTACACGCGCGCCGTCGACATCGTGGTGAGCCGGCTGCGCAAAAAACTGGAGCCACTGGACTGCATCAAGACCTTGCGCAACGCGGGCTATGCCCTCGCTGCCGGCAAGGCGGGTACGCCATGAGGCGGTGGAAAACGCGCCGGGACTGCCGGGCCCGCGAACGCTCACGCCCCGAGCGCTGGCGCCACCGCTGGAAGCATTCGCTCCGGCTGCGGCTGATCACCGTGTTCCTGCTGCTGGCGCTGGCCATGGGTGCTGTGTTCATGAGCGGCATGCAGCGGGCGTTTTCAACGGGCTGGCGCGACGCGGCCAAACCGCTGATCAGCGACTACATGGACAGGCTGGTGGCCGACCTGGGTTCGCCGCCCGATGTGGGCCGTGCCCAGGCGCTGGCTGCGCGGCTGCCGATTTCCATCCGCATTGAAGGGCCGCAGGTCAACTGGCAGTCCCATCCTGACAGGCCCGACCGCAAGGTGTTCGACGCCCGCGCCAAGGACTGGCTGAGCCGCACCACKGCCGACGGCCATCGCGTGATTTTTGGCCCCGGCACTGCGCCCTGGCAGGCAGCGCCACACGGCGTGTTTGGCTGGATCACGCTGGCGCTGCTGCTGGGCTTGCTCATAGGCGCCTATGCCTACGTGCGGCGCCTGCTGCGCCCGCTGGACGACATCCGCGCAGGCGCCGAGCGCTTTGGCCGCGGCGAGTTCGCAACGCCGATTCCCCTGCGCCGCCGCGACGAACTCGGCGACCTGGCCGGGCGCATCAACACCATGGCGCACGACATCGAAGGCATGCTCAACGCCAAACGCGCCTTGCTGCTGGCATTGAGCCATGAGCTGCGTTCCCCGCTGACACGCGCCAGGCTCAACGCCGAGTTGCTGCCCACCACGCCCGAGGGCACCGGTGCCGGCGAGCGCGAACGCGAGGCGCTGCTGCGCGACCTGGGCGAGATGCGCGACCTGATCAGCGACTTGCTCGAAAGCGAGCGTCTGGCCAGCCCGCACGTCGCACTACAGCGCGAACCGGTGGACCTGGCGGCGCTGGTGCGCGAGACGGCCACCGAGGTGCCAGGTGCGTCGGAGATGGTGCTGGACCTGGCGACTGGCCTTGCGCCGCTGGCACTGGACCGCATGCGCGTGCGCCTGCTGGTGCGCAACCTGATGGACAACGCACTGCGCTACAGCAGCGGCGCCGGGAGGCCGCCGCATGTGTCGCTGCAGCCGGCGGGCGGCGGCGTGATGCTGGAAGTGCGCGACTTCGGCCCGGGGGTGGATGCCGCGCAGCTGGCGCATTTGACCGAGCCCTTTTACCGGACCGACGGCGCACGCCAGCGCGCCACGGGCGGCGTGGGCCTGGGCATGTACTTGTGCCGACTGGTGGCCGAAGCGCATGGCGCCGAGCTGCAAGTGCGCAATGCAGAGCCCGGGCTGGCCGTGTGCGTGCTGTGGCATGCTATTGAATCAGGAGCTGCTGGCGCCCGTCCTTAAAGGGCTGCAGCCTTATTTTGCTCTTGTTCCCAGCAGCGCGGCGCCGATGATCATCACCGCCGCCAGGGCGATGCTCCAGCTCAGCGCGCGGCCGCTTACCCCCATCAGCAGTGCAGTCGAGCCCAGCGGCGTGAGGTAACTGAGGATGCCGATCTGCTGCGCGTCGCCCAGCTTGAGGGCCTTGTCCCAGAGAAAGAACGCCGCGCCCAGCGGCCCTGCGCCCAGCACCGCCAGCAATAGCCAGTCCTGCGCCGACAGCGTGGCGGCAGGCTCCAGCGCCCAATGGCACAGCAGCGAAAGCACGCCCGAGACCAGGCCGAAGAGGCCGATGGCCGCGGTGGGAAAGGCCGGCACGCGTTTTGTCAGCAGCGAGTAGCTGGCCCAGATGAAGGCCGAGCCCAGCGCCGGCAGGTAACCCCATGACCAGCCTGCGGAGGACGTCGCACCGCCACCGCCCGCGCCCAATATGGCAATGGCGGCGCCGGCAAATCCCAGCAGGCCTGCAGCCACATGCACAGCGCGCAGCTGCACGCCACGAAGGAACAGCGGCGCCAGCACCACGATAAAAAGCGGCCAGAGGTAGTTCACCAGGTTGGCCTCGACTGCCGGCGCATACCGCAGCGCGATGAAAAGCAGGAAGTGATAGCCGAAGAGGCCGTACACGCCGAGCGCCAGCGTGGCGGTGGGAATCTTCCATTGCGCGCGGTCCCGCAGCACAAAAGGCAGGGCCAGCAGGCTGCCGGTCAGCAGCGCAACGCCGGTGAGCAGAAAGGGCGGAACGTGTTTGAGCGAGACCCCGAGCGAGGCGAGCAGGGTCCAGAGGGCGATGGCGCCCAGTGCGTAGAGATTGGCTGGCATGGCGGCAAGCATAGGGGGACGTCACGTGGGCGTCGTCGCAGAGCAACGCTTTGTTGTCGTGCAACGACGGTTCTGGCGATTCAGGGGTATGTCCTACGCGCAGACCAACATCCGGTAACGAGCTTCACGTGCGAGGGGCGCTGCAGACACCTTGCCCGTACGGACTTCAGTTGCAATGGCATGGCAGATTTCTCCGAAATCGCATGAAACCCAAGGAGACTCACCATGAGAAAGCTTTCCATCCTCTTGCTGGCGCTGGCCGGCATGGCCGCCCTGTCGGGCTGCGTGGCTTACCCGGTGGCTTATGACAACGGACCGCAATATCGTGTCGTGCCCGCCCCTGCGCCGGGCTATGGCCCCGGCTACCGGGGTGACCGCGATGGCGACGGTGTGCGCAACCGCTACGACCGCCGGCCGAACGACCCGAGTCGCTATTGAAAATCCGTAAAGGTCAGGCGCTGCCCAGCCCGGCGCGCCGCATCGCGGCCGTCAGGGCTGAGGGCGACTGGTAGCCGCAGTGCAGCGCGGTGTCGGCCACGCTCATGCCGCGGCTGCGCAGTTGCACGGCCAGTGCCAGGCGTTGCCGGCGCAGCCACTGCATCACGCTGAGGCCGGTTTCGCGCCGGCAGCGTGCGGCAAACTGCGTCGGGCTTAAAAACACCTGCGCGGCCAGTTGCGCGACGCTCAGTGGTTCGTGCAGGCGCTGCTGTGTCCAGGTGGCCAGTTGTTCCCAGTGGATGGGCCGCGCATGGCGCAAGGGCGTTGATGCGGGTGYTGTGGGTTGCCACGCTTCCAGCAACAGCGCCGGACCGTGAAGTTGCGCGAGGCTGCCCGGCTGCTGCAGCGCTTCGGCGAGGTAATTTCCCAGCGCAAGGGTTTGCGCGGTTTTTGCAGGGTCATAGGCGCAGCGAGCCCAGTCCGCATGCGTGGTGTCCAGCACCAGGCAGCGGCTGCCTTCACGTGATTCAAAGTCATGCCGGTCGCCGGGTGTGATCACGCAGCCCTGGCCGGCGGCAATGCGCCGCCCGCGTCCGCGTACTTCCAGTTCCAGCACACCACTCAGGCCCAGCAGTACCTGGAAGTGGTCATGCGCATGGCTGCCGTGCGAGGCGCCGTAGTGGCGCAGCGACAGGGAGCCTTGCGGCAAGGTCATGTTGCGGGGATTAAAGAGCGGCGGTGGCCGCGTCGGCCTTGTCGGCCACGCCTGCCGCGTGGGCCTGCTGGTCGGCGTGGTAACTGCTGCGCACCATGGCGCCCACGGCGGCGTGCGTGAAGCCCATCTTGTAGGCTTCTTCTTCAAACATCTTGAAGGTGTCGGGGTGCACATAGCGGCGCACCGGCAGATGGCTGGTGGAGGGCGCCAGGTACTGGCCGATGGTCAGCATGTCGATGTTGTGCGCGCGCATGTCGCGCATSACCTGCAGAATTTCYTCGTCGGTYTCGCCCARGCCCACCATGATGCCGCTCTTGGTCGGCACATCGGGGTGCAGGGCCTTGAACTTCTTGAGCAGGTTCAGACTGAAGTTGTAGTCGCTGCCGGGACGCGCTTCTTTGTAAAGGCGCGGCGCGGTTTCGAGGTTGTGGTTCATCACGTCGGGCGGCGCGGCCTTCAAAATTTCAAGCGCGCGGTCGTCGCGGCCGCGGAAGTCGGGCACCAGGATTTCAATCGTGGTGGCGGGCGAGAGTTCGCGGATCTTCTGGATGCATTCCACAAAGTGGCCGCTGCCGCCGTCGCGCAGGTCATCGCGGTCCACGCTGGTGATCACCACGTATTTGAGCTTGAGTGCTGCGATGGTTTTCGCCAGGTTCAGCGGTTCATTCACGTCCAGCGGATCGGGGCGGCCGTGGCCCACGTCGCAAAACGGGCAGCGGCGCGTGCACTTGTCGCCCATGATCATGAAGGTGGCCGTGCCCTTGCCGAAGCATTCCCCGATGTTGGGGCAGCTGGCTTCTTCGCACACTGTGTTGAGCTTGTTTTCGCGCAGGATCTGCTTGATCTCGTAAAAGCGCGTGGTCGGGCTGCCGGCCTTGACGCGGATCCAGTCGGGCTTCTTGAGCATTTCGCCCTGCACCACCTTGACGGGGATGCGCGACAGCTTGGCCGCGGCTTTTTGCTTGGCCAGCGGGTTGTAGTCTTCCTGGCTCTGGATGTCCCGAACAACAGGATTGACGGTTTCTGGGGTGCTCATGGTGTATTTCTTTGAAGGAATGTGCTCAGGGCGCCAGGTAGGTGACGAGCTTGCGGCCCAGCACATCTGCGGCTTCCTGCCAGCTTGCCGATACCCCGATTGTAGAAAGGTCTGTGGTTTTGAGCCCCACATACCCGCAGGGGTTGATCCGCGAGAAGGGTTCCAGGTCCATCGCCACATTGAGCGCGACCCCGTGGTAGGTGCAATTCCGGCTGACTTTGATGCCCAGGGCGGCGATCTTCCCAAGGCCGCGAAACGGGTCGGCAGGGTGCATCGGGCCGGTCAGGGCGGCAT
>NZ_JBFUAZ010000183.1:0-6898 GCF_056406035.1 Polaromonas sp. P1_E1_2
CCCAGGTGGACTGGACGAACATCCAGACGATCATGAATACCCCAAGCGTGAGGAGCGTAAACAGCAGCACCAAAGCCCAATGCAATTGGGGTGGCGCGGGGTAAGCGTCTGCGTTCATACCGCCGCCTGGTGGCCCGGGGTTTGCCAAAGGGTCCTGCTGGTCTTCGTTCATAAACTCCCACTTTTCTTTTTTCTAATCTATCCAGGTCACTTCGCTCAACCCATGGCCTCCAACTGCTATTTGACGGCGGCCGCGCGGCGAACGTCGGTCACCACCTTGTCCAGCGTGGCGACCAGTGTGGTCTGCACATTGTCATCTGAGACCCGGCCCTGGAATCGCTCAGAGCCGATGGCGAAGAATGGCTCGGCATCGACCATGCCCTGGATGCTGATGTGCACGACTTTTTCGCTTCTTGAGCTTTCAATGCCCTTGATCAGCAAAGCCGTGAATATGCCGCCGCCAGCCGCTGCAAGGCCGGCCTCGTTCAACGTGACAGGGGGAGCGTACACGTTGACGACAAACTCGCTCAAGGTGATCTTCCTTCCCTGTAGTTCGGCTGCCAGGTTGTTGTGCAGCCAGGCCTTCATGAGTGCGGGTGCGTCCGGCGAGAGGTTGTCGTCACCAAAATAGTTGTTGAAGCCGCCATTGTTGTCTACAGCCCTGGAGACACGCGTTTCAGCGGCACGGTCATCGACAAACCGGAAGCCGGTGGTCTCAGGCGCCTGCACTGCCAGTTTGGGTGAAAGTTTTACAGCGGAAGTGGCGCCGCAAGCGGCGAGAAAAAGGGCCACGCAAACGGGCAGGACAAGGCGGACGAGGCGCATAAAAGCTTTCGAAAAAAAGAACGGGATTGAAATAAATGTTTGCGTAGCCGTGATTCCGCTCAACGGTGGTCACGTGTTTGCGTGAACTTGCCCGGGCAGATCATCTATTCGCCGGTGGTCACAAGGCCTTGCCCAGCCGCGCCACACCCTCTTCAATCTTCGCCACATCCGCCGTGGCAAAGCTCAGCCGCAGCGTGGCCAGGTCCGGGTTGCTGGCGTAGAACGGCGCGCCGGGCACAAAGGCCACGAGCTGTTCAATCGCTTTTTTGGCGAACTCGCCGGCGTCTTTGCTTTTGCCGCCCGCGCCCGTCAGGCGTGCCCAGAAGAACAAGCCGCCTTGCGGCTGGGTGAATTCAATCGCGTCACCGAGCTCGCGCTTGAGCGCCGCGCCCATGGCGTTGGCGCGTTCGCCATACACCTTGCGCACATGCGTCAGCGTAGCGGGCATGCGGCCGGCCTTGAGGTATTGGGCAGCGGTGGCCTGGGCGAAGGTGCTGGTGTGGGCGTCGCTGAACTGCTTGCACATGGTGGCTTTCGCCAGCAGCTCGGCGGGGGCGATCATCCAGCCCACGCGCAGGCCGGGGCTCAGCACCTTGCTGAGTGAGCCGCAGTGCGCCAGCAGCTCGGGGCTGCCAGGCACGCCGGCGCTCAGCGCCAGCAGCGAGGGTGGTGGTGCCTCGCCAAAGTAGAGGTCGCCGTAGGGGTCGTCTTCGACGATCAGCGTCTGGTATTTGACGGCCATCTCGAGCACTTTCTTGCGGCGCTCCAGGCTGAGCAGCGCGCCGCTGGGATTGCCGAAGGTGGGAATCAGGTAGACGAACTTGGGCTTGTGCTGGGCGATGAGTTGTTCGAGCTCGTCGGTTTTGACGCCGTTGGCATCAATCGGTGCGCTGATGAGTTCTGCGCCGTACAGGCGAAAACACTGGATGGTGGCGAGGAAGGTGGGGCCTTCAACGATGACCTTGTCGCCGGGGGAGATCATGGTTTTGCCCAGCAAATCAAGCGCCTGCTGGCTGCCGGTGGTGACGATGAGGTTTTCGGGGGCGACGTCTTTGGCGCCCTTGGTGGCCATGAAGGCGCTGAGCTGTTCGCGCAGCGGGCCGTAGCCTTCGGTGGYGCCGTATTGCAGCGTGCCGCCGGGTTCTTCGTTCAGGGCCTTGTTGCTGGCCTCCTGGATGCCGGCCACGTCGAACATGGCGGGGTCCGGAAAACCGCCGGCAAAGCTGACGATGCCGGGCTTGCCCAGCAATTTAAAGAGTTCGCGGATGGCGGAGGTTTCAACGTTGTTGAGGCGGTCGGCAAATTGCAGTGGCATGGGGGTCTCGCTTTCTGTTTTGTATTGTCGCCAATTTGCGCGCAGGTTTCCTGCGGCCTGGCCTGCCGGTTGCCCTGCGGTCGCAGGGAAGTTGACAGAGCATCAATCTAGAGTAATACTCTAGTCATGAGTTCTGCCACACCCCCTGCCGCTGCCACCCTCTCCACCCGGGAGCGCCTGCTGGACGCCGCCACCAAGGTGTTTCTCGAACACGGCTTCACGGCGGCCTCGATGGACATGGTTCGCCAGGAGGCGGGCGTGAGCAACGGCAGCCTGTACCACCACTTTCCCACCAAGGCACAGCTGGCCGATGCGCTGTATGCGCACACGCTGCGCGATTTCCATGCGGCGCTAATGCAGCCCATCAGCGGCAAGGCCTCGGCCCAGGCCGGCGTCAAGGGCCTGATGCGCGCGTACATCCAGTGGGTGCTGCAACACCCCGACCAGGCACGGCTGCTGCACACGCTGCGGCGCGGCGGTGACATGGCAGGCGGCGCCGAGATCGACGCGGCCAATGAGCAGGCCTTTGCCACGCTGAAGGCTTGGGTAGCGCAGCAGGTGGAGGCCGGCGAGATGCGGGCCATGCCTTTTCACCTGTGGATGGCGCTGATGTTTTCACCGGCGATGTCGCTTACGCAGKGCTGGGTCAGCCAGCCCACCCCGGCCGTCACACCCAAAGTGCGGGCCGCACTGGAACACGCCGCCTGGATGGCCGTAGCCCCCTGAAACACCTTCCCGACTTCAACAAGGAGTACCTGCATGAAAGTTGTCAATGTTCATCAACGTTTGCTGCATGCCAGCCCGCAGCAGGTAGGCGCGCTGATCGATGCGCTGGGCTCATCGGCCGATACGCTGTGGCCCGGAAAGGCATGGCCGCGCCTGAAGTTCGACAGGCCGCTGGCCGTGGGCGCCATCGGTGGGCATGGGCCTATCCGCTATGTGGTGGAAGCCTATACGCCGGGCCAGTCGGTGCGGTTTCGCCTGACCGCACCGGCGGGCTTTGACGGCTGGCACGGTTTTGAGGTGCTTGAGGCCACGCCCGCGCATTGCGTGCTGGAGCACCGCATTGAGATGAACACACGCGRCACTGGCCTGCTCTTGTGGCCGCTGGTGATTGGCCCCCTGCACGACGTCTGCGTGGAAGACGTGCTGTCGCAGGCGCAGCTCTCGCTGGGCAATGAGCCACGGCAGGTGCCCTGGCCGGCCTACATACGCCTGCTGCGCTGGCTGGTGTCGGGCGGCAGGCGGTTGACCCCGCCGTTTTCGCGCAGCCAGCATGCCCGCTGACTTGCTGGCCTGGGGCCGTCAGGTGCTGGGGCAACAGCCCTTCAGCGCGATGCTGAACGCGCAGCTGGATGCCTTTGCGCCCGGCGGCGCGGAGCTGTCGGTGCCTGTGGTGCCTGGCCTCTTGCAGCAGCACGGCTTTGTGCATGGCGGTGTGTTGTCTTACTTGGCAGACAACGCGCTCACGTTTGCGGGGGGCTCGGTGCTGGGCGACTCTGTCACGTCAGAGTTCAAGATCAACTACCTGCGCCCGGCCAAAGATGCCGAGCGCCTGCTGGCCGTGGCCACGGTGGTAGGCAGCGGCAAGACGCAGGCGGTGTGCCGATGCGATATTTTTGTGCTACGCGGGAAGGAGCGCATCTTGTGCGCAGCAGCGCAGGGCACGATACGCAAAGCGGGCTAGCCACAGCAACACGGGGCCGCTGGCGCTAGACTTGCCGGCATGCCTTTGACCCAGACGCAAGAGCTCGCGCCCAACCCGCACCAGCATACCTACATCGCCCGCATCAACCGGGTGGTAGACCACGTCAGTGCCAACCTGGACGGCACGCTGGACCTGCAAACGCTGGCCGATGTGGCGCACTTTTCACCCTGGCACTTTCACCGCGTGTTCCAGGCGGTCACGGGCGAAACCCTGGCCGACTGTGTGCGCCGCCTGCGGCTGGAGTCGGCGGCGCAGCGCCTGATATTTACGCAGCAGACCGCGCTGCAGGTGGCGCTTGACACAGGCTTTGCGTCGGCCGAGGTCTTCAGCCGGGCCTTTCGCGCCCACTTCGGCACAACGCCCACGGCCTGGCGGCGTGGCGACTGGCGTGAGTGGGCAACGCGCCACGTGCTTGAACATGGCAAGAATCATCAAGCCCATCACAAGCCGAATCAAGACTCCATCATGGCGCTGTTTAAAGATAGAACCCTCTGGCCCGTGGGGCCGGTTTTATCTGAAAGAGGCTTGAACATGCACATTGAACTGAAGACCATTCCTGCCATGCGCCTGGCTTACATGCGCAATACCGGCCCTTATGGCGACCAGGTGGCGCAGCTATGGCAACGCTTTGTCGCCTGGTGCGGCCAGCACGGCCACATGAACCCGCGCCCCAGGATGTACGGCATCAGCCAGGACAACCCCGAGATCACGCCCGCCGACAAGTGCCGCTACGACGCCTGCATTGAAGTGAACGAGGCCTTCAAACCGCAAGGCGAGACAGGCGTGCAAAACTTTGGCGGCGGGCGCTACGCCTGCGGCCGCTTCACCGGCAAGCCGGGCAACGAGGTGCACGAAGCCTGGACGCACATGTTTGCCGAGTGGCTGCCGCAAAGCGGCTACCAGCCGGACAATAAACCGGCGCTGGAGTTGTATGAAGAAGACTTTGTAATGGACCCGAAAACGGGAAACTTCAGCTGCTGGCTGTGTGTACCGGTCAAGGCGCTATAGCCCCTGTAGAGGCAACAGCTTGCCTTCGGCCGCGGAAGGCGGCGCAATGCGCAGCAGGCGTGACAGCGTGGGCGCGATGTCCACCACTTCTACACGTGCATCGACGCGGCCGGGCTTTATCCAGGCGGGGCCGTACATCAGGATGGGCACTTGCGTGTCATACGGATGCGGGGAACCGTGGGTGGCGACCGTGTTGCCGAACATCCAGCCGGGCTTGAGTGAATACTGCACGTCGCCCGATACATCGGCGTGCCAGGATTTTCGGATCTGGTCGAAAAATGGCGCACCGGCACGGCTTGCGCTTGCCAGTTCGCGGCGGGTATAGGCCGCGGCAAAGCCGGGCTCTGCCAGCAGCAGGGTGCGGGCTTCTTCTGCCAGGGCATTCGGGTCTGCCTGCTTTTGCGCGATGAGTTTTTTGTCGAACAGCAAGCTGGAGCCGGAGAACCCCGCCGTCCATTTGCCTTCGCCAAACCGTTTTTCCAGGCCGGTGTTGACACGCCACAGCACCTGGCTGCTGTTGACGCGACCGGCCTCACGGCCCTGGCTGGCGAGGTAGTCAGGTGACGGCATGAAGCCGTGATCGGCCGTCAGCATGACGAGGTAGTTGTCTTTGCCGACGCGGGCGTCCAGGTCCTGGAAGAAGGCCTGCAGCATGCGGTCGAGTTGCAGCAGGTGGTCGTGCGACAGGCGCGACTCGGCGCTGAAAGCGTGGTTCACGTAGTCGTGGCCCGACAGGCTGACCGACAGAATGTCGGGAATGTCGTCCTGCCCCAGCTGCTCGCCGGCAATGGCCGCGCGGGCAAACTCCAGCGACATGGCATCGACAAAAGGACCACGCAGCAACGAGCTGTAAAACCGCGGGCCGGGCGCCGTGTCGTCGGGCGCTCCGTACATGGCAGGCAAACCGCCACCGGCGGGGCCAAACCATTTTTGCTGGTCGGGCACCGAGCGCGCATAGGCGGCCTCAGGCAGCACGGCTTTCCATTCAGTCTTGAAATAGCGGTCGGCCAGCTTCTGGCCGTTAAAGGCATTGACCCAGCCCGGGTGCGCGGCCATGTAATGCGTGCTGGATGCAAACTGCCCTGTGGCGCCCATGTACATATAGGCCGTGCCGGTTTTGCCGGCGGGCAGAATGGCGCCGCGGTCTTTGCCGGAGATGCCGATCACTTTAGAGCGGCTGTCTACCCGCCGCAGCACGTCACCCACCGTTTCCGCCTTGAGGTTCTTCGGGCTGGTGCCGTCGAGCGCGTTGGTCTGGTGGCCGATGTAAGTGGCCGTGGTGTCACCCGTGCAGTACACCGGCTCTGCGGTGATGGGGTCGCGCCAGTCGTTGCCGATGATGCCGGTGCGATGCGGATAAGCGCCTGTGAGCATGGTGGCGTGGCCGGCCGCGGTGACGGTAAAGGCATGGCCGTAATGCGCGTTGGCGAACCAGGCGCCGCGGTCAAGGAAGCGTGCCAGGCCATCGGGCGCGAGCTGGTCGCGGTAGTCCAGCACCTGGCGCTGCGGCAGCCCGTCTACTACCAGGAAGACAACGAGTTTGGGACGCGGTGCAGCGGCTTGCGATAGCGCGGTAGAACCGGGCGCTGCGGCACAACTGGCCAGCAATACTGCCGTGAACGCGGCAACCAGAATACGCAAAGGTGTGTGAAGTTTCATGGGGATCATGCGGGTGATGCTAGGTGAGTTCATGGTTTGCGGGCAACAGTAGTCACCCGTAGCAGGCATGGATGTCGCGGCCTGTTGCCGGGAAGGCTTGCATGGTAACTGCGTCACCACGTACCCATTGGTGTTCCCTGTGTAGGACCATGGCTCTCCGGACTGCTACTTCTGTCTCGTTCACATTTGGTTTCAATGCCAAAGGATTGACGTGCGTTTCGGTTGTGGGGCAGGATGCATTCATGACCAACAACGCAGCGCCGGACACGGCGCCCAACGTAGCGCCATATGTCGCCGCTCCAGGGGAGACGGAGGTTGAACGCGTGGTGACGGCGAGCATGTGCAACATGCGGGAAGGCATCTTCGCGCAGATGGAAAACATC
>NZ_JBFUAZ010000184.1:0-6877 GCF_056406035.1 Polaromonas sp. P1_E1_2
GGGGATGGCGGTGCGGCACCGGCCATTTGTCTACCGCCACCAGGTCGCCGGCACGCTGCTCGTTCCAGCGGCCGATACCGTCCAGGGTATACAGCGAAGCCCGGTCGATGGACGGGTAGGGAACCTCAAGGTACCAGCGCTCTGCGTCGGGCGCCGGTGGCACGTTAAAGCGCACCCACATGGCCTGGCCGCTGGTCACCGGGTAGATCGCATTGCCGTGTGTCGGCTTCCAGGGGATGTCGGGGGTCGCGGCAACCTGCTCGGGGGTGAACTGGCCGGTTGTGTCTATCCAGTAGTCGCCCCAGTCCTGCAGTGCGACAGGTTCTGTCTGGGTGTCCAGGTCCAGTATGGTGCGCGATCGTGCATCCAGGCTGGTCAGCGCCAGCAGCGAGCCCATGAACAGGCTGATAACCAGCCCCAGCAATAGGGTGCGGACGGGTGCGGGCGTGCGCATGGCCGGGCTTGCCAGCGGCCCGTGTTTCTTCCATTGCCGCGAAAATGAGGTCAAAAACATTAACCTGCGATTGTCGCAAAACTTTCACGAAAATTACACCGAGCTGTCAAACCGCTGTCGGCCGGCTCATTTGTCAGGGTGGACACTCCGTGCCCAAGAGGGGGTGACGCTATCAGCCGCGACAATAGCGGCATGAAAATAATTCGACTGCGGGACGGCAAGGAGCGCTCATTGCTGCGGCGCCATCCCTGGATTTTTGACGGCGCCATTGCCAAGGGGGGCGGTGACGCGGGCGAGACCGTGCGGGTTGAAAGCCACGCCGGCGAATTTTTGGGCTGGGCCGCTTTCAGCCCGGCCTCCAGGATCCGGGCCCGGGTCTGGAGCTTTGACGAAGCCCAACGCATCGACGCGGCCTTCTTTTCAGCGCGCATCGCCCAGGCCCTGAAAGCACGGGAGCTGTTTGACATCCAGAGCGACGGGCGGCGGCTCATTCACGGCGAATCCGACGGCCTGCCGGGCCTGGTGGTGGACCGCTATGCGGACACGCTGGTGGCGCAGTTTTCCAGCTGCGGCGCAGAAAAATGGAAAAGTGTGATTGTCGAAGCCCTGCTTGCCCAGACCGGCCTGACGCGCCTGTACGAACGCTCCGACGCCAGTTCACGTGCCCTGGAAGGCCTGCCCGAAGTGACCGGCTGGCTGGCCGGCTCGGGCGAAACCGGCATCACCATCACCGAACACGACTGGAAGCTCAGCCTGGACGTGGCCGAAGGCCATAAGACCGGCTTTTACCTGGACCAGCGCGACAGCCGGCAGAAGTTTGCCGCCTACACGCGTCGTTTACAGTTCGGCCAGGTGCTCAACTGCTATTGCTATACCGGCGGCTTCACTGTGGCCGCGCTGGCCGGCGGCGCCGGGCACGTCACGTCGATTGATTCGTCCGGCCCGGCGATCGAGCGGGCCCGGGCCAATGTGGCGCTGAACGGCTTTGACGCCAGCCGCACCACTTTGCTGGATGCCGACGTCAACGCCTCGCTGCGCCAGTACCAGAAGGAAGGCCGGATGTTCGACGCCATCGTGCTGGACCCGCCCAAATTCGCGCCCACGGTGACGCATGCCGAGCGTGCCGCCCGTGCCTACAAGGACATTAACCGGCTGGCGTTGTCGATTCTGGCGCCCGGCGGCGTGCTGTTTACCTATTCCTGCTCGGGCGGGGTCAGCGCCGACCTGTTCCACAAAATCGTGGCCTCGGCCGGTATCGATGCGGGGGTGGACGCTTTCATCTCCGAGCGCATGGGCGGCGCACCCGACCATCCTATGACAGTAGCCTTCCCGGAAGGCGAATACCTGAAGGGCCTGGTGCTGGTGAAGCGGGTGGGCGGCTGATTTTTATATAAATAGTGGTTGCAGGTTAATAAAGACGGGCGCAAGCAGCTATTAAAAATATAGCGAATACAGGAAGGAAATTACCGGCCTGCGCTGTTTTTGGGGACCCTGCGCTTGACACGACCTGTAAAGTAACTGCTGGCCAAGGTGGTATTCACCGGGGCTGCGCGACGGGCTTGAACCCGCCGCTAAACTCCCCCACCTGTGTGGCTGCGACCTGCTTCGCCCTTCGCGCTACCCCTGCAATTCCTGTTTTTAGGTAACACCATGAGCTTGATTCCCGTCACCATCCTCACCGGCTTCCTGGGCTCCGGCAAAACCACGTTGCTCAAGCGCGTGCTGACCGAGGCGCACGGCCAGAAAATCGCTGTTATCGAGAACGAGTTTGGTGAAGAAAACATCGACAACGAAATCCTGGTCAATGACACCGAAGAAAACATCATCCAGATGAACAACGGCTGCATCTGCTGCTCGATCCGCGAAGACCTGCGCGAAACACTGCAGTTGCTGGCCGCCAAAAAGCGCAAGGGCCTGCTCGACTTTGAGCGCGTGGTCATTGAAACCACCGGGCTGGCCGACCCGGGGCCGGTGGCGCAGACGTTTTTCATGGACGAAGAAATTGCCGAGCAGTACCTGCTYGATTCGATCCTGACCCTGGTCGACGCCAAACAYGCCGCGACCCAGCTCAACGACCGCCAGGAGGCGCGCCGCCAGGTCGGGTTTGCCGACCAGATATTCATCAGCAAAACGGACCTGGTGGCCAAGGACGAAGTTGACGCGCTGATGCACCGCCTGAAGCACATGAACCCGCGTGCGCCCCAGAAGGCGGTGCATTTCGGTGAAGTCGCCATCAAGGATGTGTTCGACCTGCGCGGATTCAACCTCAATGCCAAGCTGGACATCGACCCCGATTTCCTCAAGGAAGACGACCATGCTGGGCATGACCACGATCATGACCATGGGGAGCACTGCGATCACCCTTCACATGCGCACGACGCCAAGGACGGGCATGAGGGCCATGGCCACCATCACCACCACGACGATGACGTCAAGAGCTTTGTGTTCCGGTCGGACAAGGCTTTCAGCCCCGCCAAGCTGGAGGATTTCCTGGGCGCGGTCGTCAACATTTACGGCCCGCGCATGCTGCGCTACAAGGGCGTGTTGAATATGGAAGGCACCGACCGCAAGGTGATTTTCCAGGGGGTGCACCAGCTCATGGGCAGCGACCTTGGACCCGCCTGGGCCGAGGGTGAGAAGAAAAACAGCAAGATGGTCTTTATCGGCATCGATTTGCCCAAAGATATTTTTCTGCAGGGCCTGGAGCAATGCCTGGTTTGAGGTAGGCTGTCCGCCTGTGGCCTGTAAAAGGCGGAGGGCTTCATGTTTGTCTCGATTCTCCAACGATTTGTTCCAAGGGTGCTACGGCAGGCTGCGCAGCCGCTACAATCGCGCGCCGACCAAAATACCCGGAAAATCAATTCGGGAGGCCAGCCAGGCACAAAATCGGCTACAAAGCGGATTGAAACCCACCCAGGTGAGGTTTTCGAGGCTGGCAGGCGGCAGACAAACCAGGAAATCTGGCAACAGGTAGGGTTGAACTGCGTTGCAGCGGTTTGGCCAGGAAGCCGCCGCGGGGGGCCATGGGCCATTCCGGGGCTGCTTCCCAGAGGAGACACATTGTGAAAGYCCAAGCAAAAAAGACCAAGACACCTGCCAAACCGGCCGTCAAGCCTGCATCGAAAGCCAAGCCGGCGCCAAAGCCCGCCGCCAAAGCTGTAAAGAAAGCGGTCAAACCTGTTGCCAAAGCCAAGCCGGCACCCAAACCCGTTGCCAAAAAAGCCGCCAAGCCGGCTGTCAAGGCTGCTTCCACGAAAAAGCCTGCCACCGCAGCTGTCAAGAAAACCGCTGCCAAGCCCTTGCCCAAAGCAAAGGCCGTCGCCAAACCCGTCAAGCCCGTGCTCAAATCTCCCCCAAAACCTGCGGCAAAGCCTGTTGCAAAATCAGCTGCCAAGCCCGTTGCAAAACCGGCCGTAAAACCTGCAAGCAGCACCAAGCCGGTCCCCGCCGCCGTGGTGGTACCCGCCCCGGCACCGGTCAGGGCCGGGCTGATGGCCCCGCCTCCACTGAAACCCGGCAGGCGCAGCTCCGCCCGTGTAGCCACCCAGTCACCCCCTCCCGCACCCATGGTGCCAACCCATGCGCCTGACGCAGCCAAAGCCAGTTACTCCACAATGACCGAACGCGTGATCGCGCCGCCACCCCAGGCGGCGGCCAAAAAAGACCCCAAGCTCGCCAACAACTGGAAGACCAAATCCGCCGAGCAGCTGACCGACGACGAAGTCAAGGCGATGCCGGACTCCGAGTACATGAACGAAAAGCAGCTGGCTTTCTTTCGCCACAAGCTGTCGGTGCTCAAGCAGGACATCCACAACAGCGCCGGCGAAACCACCGAGCATCTGCGGGAAGACACCGTTGTGGTGCCCGACCCGGCGGACCGCGCTACGATTGAAGAAGAACATGCCCTTGAATTGCGCACCCKTGACCGGGAACGCAAGCTGCTCAAGAAGATCGAACAGTCGATTGCCCGCATCGACTCCGGCGACTACGGTTATTGCGATGAAACCGGCGAACCCATCGGCGTAGGCCGGCTGATCGCCCGCCCCACGGCCAATTTGTCCCTGGAAGCGCAGCAACGCCGGGAACTCAAACAGAAGATGTTCGGCGATTGACCCCAGATTACCGGTTGAAGTTTATTTAATCGTCCTGCCATGTCCAAAGAAGATACCGCTTCAGGCTTGCTCTCCAAGATGGTGAAGTTCGTCCGGAATCCGGCCACGAACTGGTCCGATCTGGACGGCGCGCAAACAGACCGCGACGAAGCCATGAGCAAGCAATTGCTCAAGGAAATGATTGAGCGCAAGCGGCAAAACGACTTCGTGCGCAAGCGCGAATTCGACATGCTGCGCAAGATGCGCAAGCGTGAAGCCATGGTAGGTGTGGGCCAGGACCCAGGCGGCCGGCCTTCGTTCTTCCAGAGCAGCATGCCGTCCAAGCCCGACGACAGGGCCACCACGCTCAAGAAGATCGACGAGATCGAAGCGCAGATGTCCATGCAGTGGTGGAAAACCAAGAATGGCGGCATGCCGGACAACTCGGTGCACGCGCCCTTGCATAGCCCATCGACGCAGGCGCCCCCCATGCTGGACAATGCCTTGCCCACTGCATACAGGGCCACGGCGCCGGCAGGTTTGCAGCAGCTGAACGCAGCCAGGTTGGCCGCCGAGCAGCAGGCGGCCCGGGAAGCCGCTCACGAGCCCTCCCAGACCCAGCCCGATTCCCTGTCTGTTGCGCTGGCTGCAGCCCGGTCTACGCCGCCTCCCCAGCCTCCTGCCAAACCTCCCGCCATTGGCGGCCTGGCGGGTATCGGCGGCAGTTACGACAGCGGCGGCGGTTCATCCGGTTTTTCTCCTTCCAAGCTCACTGCGGTGGACGTGGAGGAAGTGGTTGCCCATGACGCAGAGCTGGAGGAGGCCGCTATCCGGTTTGCCAATGGCGACGATGCAGGTGCCGAAGCCGGCCTGCTGGAGATTCTTGCCCCCGGTGCCGTACGCGCGGGCCACCCGGATACCTGGCTGACCTTGTTTGACCTGTACCGGGCCACGGCCCAACAGGACAAGTTTGAAACGGCAGCCATCCAGTTTGTCGAGCGGTTTGACCGTTCGGCACCGCAGTGGTTCTCCATGCCTGACATGGTGAAAATGCTCAGCGTGCCGGCGGCGGGCAAGGCTGCCACCAATGCCAATGGTCCCGCTGTTGATTGGGTCTGTCCCTCTGTGCTGGGTATACAGACCGTGGCAGCCCTCAAGGCTGCCACCGCCAAGGCGCCCATGCCATGGCGCCTGAACTGGAACAATCTCAAAACCATCGATCCTGATGCTGTCGAGCCTTTGTACAAGGTCTTCAGCGGGTGGGCGACTCAGCCCGTTCAGCTGCGTTTCATGGGTGATACCCAGTTGCAGAAGGTACTGCAGAACGCCACCCCTTCGGGCAGCCGCGACACCGCCCAGCAATGGTGGCTTTTGCGTATGGAGGCGCTGCGTGTAACGCATCGGCCCGACGACTTCGAATTGGCCGCACTCGACTTCTGCGTTACCTACGAGGTCTCCCCGCCAGCCTGGGACAGTGCACGTTGCGAATACAAGCCGATCGATGCGCAGGGCGATGTCACGAGTGGGCAGGCCATCATTGGCGACGTGTACCGTGATTCCGTGTCCTCCAGTCTCAGCGCTATTGATGGAGACACCCAGATGGATGCACCGAGTTCGCAGATGAGCAATGTGCTGTCGGTCGAACTGTCGGGCCAGATCCAGGGTGATGCGATAGCAGTGCTGGACAAGCTGGAAGTCAAGCTGATGGGTGCGGACATGATGCTGATCTCCTGTGCCAAGCTCATTCGCGTGGATTTTTCGGCTGCGGGAACGCTGCTGAACTGGGTCTCAGCCCGCGAAGAGGAAAACCGCTCAGTGCAATTCACGGAAGTCAACCGCCTCGTTGCAGCGTTCTTCAATGTGATCGGCATCACTGAGCACGCAAGGGTCACAGTCCGCATCGACTAACCTTTGCGGCCTTTCTACTGGCCGATTTGGGTAGTGTTGTCATGCCATTCGCCGTCTAGTCGGGATTGGCCCGCCAGGTCTTCCGGCGCCCTGTGCTTTCTGCACCTTCCCCCTCAAAAAAGCACGCCATTCCTGCGACTGCGCTCATCTTGTTGTGCGGCGGCCGTTATCTGCTATATTTTTCATAGCTATGCCATGCTTGCACTGTCCAAAAACAGGTCGCTGAGCGTTTGAATGGATGGAAATAGTCCCTCTTTTTTCCATTTTGGCGGGCGCCCAGTTGCTGGCGCTTAAAGCAATACTTTCATTGCATCGGCTAAGTGCTTAATTTAGAACACTTTTTAATATAAGCCCTGGATCCGAAGATACTCCTAAGTCCTTGATTTCATTGAAAAAATTTGTTTCAAATCCCTTGTTTGCAAAT